>CALJLC010000085.1 GCA_937982605.1 uncultured Gemmatimonadales bacterium
TCCCGCGATCCCCCCGGCGACGGCGCGGACCTGCTCGCTCACCTCAGGCGGAAAGACCTCGAAGTCGTCGGGCAGCCCGAGCTCCGGCGCCGCCAGCGTGCGCACGTTCCCCTCCCCGCTCAGGCGCACGGTGAGGGTGACGGCCTGTCCCGCGTCGACCGAGTCGCGGTCGAGCGAAGCGCTCACGCCGAGGGAGCCGACGAGGCCGCTGAAGCCGTCCGGCCTCGGCGTCGGCAGGGGCGCGACGTCCACGGTCAGGGAGTTGGAGAGGACGGTCGTCGGCACGGTCGTCGTGCCGAAGAGCGAGCTGCGGCCGAAGAGGCTCTCGAAGGCGTCCGAACCCCGGCGCACCCGCACCTGGGCTTCGATGCCGATCGGCTCGATCGTCCTGCGCCCGGGACCGGTCGGCACGAGCGCGACCCGGCGGATCATCGCCGTGGCGTACTGCGCACCGTCGCGCACGCGCTGCTCGACCTCGGGCTGGCCGCCCGGCGTGAGGTCCTCGACCCAGAAGCCCTCCGGCTCCGGCACCCGGGTCACCCCGAAGCTCGTCACGTCGACCCGCGTCCAGATCCGGTACTCGACCACGAACGGCTCGCCCTCGCGCACCGATCGCGTCGACGCCTCCGCGGTGATGAAGAGGTCCTCCGAGCCGATCCCCGAGGCGGGGTCCGCCGCACCCGCCGACGGCTCCGCGGCGATCGTCACCTGCAGCGGCTCGGTGGTCAGCGTCCGGCCCTCGACCGTCACGTCGAAGGACGGAATGGTGAAGGTGCCCTCCGTGAGCGCCTGGTAGCGGTACTGCAGCGTCAGCGAGACGGTCGTCCGCCCGTTGACCATGCTGACCGACGACTGTGTGCTGCTGCCGAGGTACGCCGCGAAGTCGCCGAGCTCGGGCAGGACCGGGTCCCGACCGACGGTCTGCGACCCCGACACCTCGACGTTGAGGGTGAAGGGACGGCCCACGCCGATCTCGCCGGCGGGGCTGACGAAGGCCCGGACCGTCGGATCCTGAGCGTCGGCACCCGCCGTCCACCCCAGGAGGCAGATGGCGAGCGCGCACGCGAGGAGAGCGCTCCTCGGGCCTTTCCGGCTTTCCGGCAGGGGTGCCGTCCCGATCACGCTCGCCTCACCACGGCTTGCGGGGCAGCCGCCCCCGGGCAGACGTCGGGCGCCGGTTCACGTCCTCGGGGTCCTCCTCGATGGCGTCGAGGAGGCGCTCGGCTTCCTCTTCCGTCATCCGGTCCGGATCGGAGCGGGGCTCGCCCGCCGCCTCCCCCTCCGGCGGGGCCTCGTCCTGACCCGGCTCCTCGCCGTCGGTCGGCTCCTCCTCCTCCTCGGCGCCGGGCTCCTCTCCGGGCCGCGGCTCGTCCTGCTCCTCCTCCCCGGGGTCGTCTCCCGCGTTCTGCGGTTCGGGGCGCTCGGAAGGGCTCTCCTCGGACGCCTCGTCCTGCTCCCCTTCGTCCTCCGAATCGCCCTGCTGCGGCTGTTGCTGCTGCTGCATCTGGTCGAGCACCCGCTCGAGGTTGTGCTTGGCGTCTCCGTCGCGCGGGTTCAGGCGCAGCGCCTGCTTGTACGCCTCGAGCGCCCGCTCCAGCTGCTGCTGGCGATACAGAGCGTTGCCGAGATTGTACCAGGCGGCGCTCGCCAGCTCCGGGTCACCGGACTCGATCGCGCGCCGGTACGCCTCCATCGCGCGCGCGTAGTCGGCGCTCTGATACAGCGCGTTGCCGTCGTTGAACGGAATGACCGGAGTGCCGGGAGCCTCCGCCATCGCCTCGAGGTACTTCTGGTGGGCTTCCTCGAAGCGCCCGTCCCGGTAGAGTCGGTTGCCCTCTTCGACGCGCGCGCGGCCGGCCTGCGCCTCGACCCCCGCGGGCGCCCCCAGCGCGACGGTCACCGCCAGCGCCAGACCGGAAGTGATCCTGGCCGACCTCATTCGAACCTCCCTCTCCACTCGTGCCGGACGCGGCGACGCTCCGGGATCAGCAGCTCGGCCACCACCGTAGGTAGCGCCAGCCGCTGGAAGATCGTGGACTGGTCGTTGAAGCTCGTCGCCTCGAGCGCGTCGAACTCGTCTCCCTCGCCCGCGGCGACCGCGTCCACGAAGTCCTCGAAGTCCGAGCTTCCCGGGGCGGCCCGGACGACCGTGGCGCCGGCTTCGCGAGCCAGCGAGGTCAGCGTCGCCTCTCCGACCCGGGTCGTCACCACCGCTCCGTCTTCGTCCCTGAGGAAGCCCTGACGATTCCCCGCCTCGTCGAATACCGGGATCGGCACGCCTTCGTTCGATCCGACCACCACGACGTGAAGCCGGACGCCGAGCTCCCGCAGCCGCGCCAGCTCCTCCGGATACGTCTCCTCGTGGTCCTCGGCGTCGGTGACGAGGATCAGCACGCGGGCCTCGCGCGCCGCTTCCTCGAGCGCGTCGGCCGACACGCGCAGCGCCGCCCCGAGATCGGTCCCCTGCACCGGCATGAGGTCGGGGTGCATCGCGCGCAGGAACATCCCGGCGGCGGCGTAGTCGATCGTGAGGGGGCTCTGAACGAAGGCGTCGGCCGCGAAGGCCACGAGGCCGATCCGGTCGCCGTCCAGACCTTCCAGGAGGCGGAAGATCGCCAGGCGCGCGCGCTCCAGCCGGCTCGGAACCACGTCCTCGGCGAGCATCGAGCGCGACAGGTCGACCGCGACGACGATGTCCTGCCCGACGCTGCGCACGGTCTCGACGCGATTCCCGAACTGGGGCCGCGCCACCGCCACCGCCAGGAGCGCCACGGTCAGGAGCTGGAGGCCGCCCTTCCATCGCCGGGCCACGGCGTGGACCGACTCCGTCAGGGCGCGGGCCAGCTCCGGGTCGGCGAAGCGCTGCAGCGCCCGCCGGCGCGCGGACGCCGCCATGCCGAGCAGCAGCGCCAGGAGCGGCACCAGCGCGAGCGACCAGAGCCAGGCCGGATCGGCGAACCGGAACATCAGCGCACGCTCCTCACGGCAGCCTCCTGAGCACCGTCTGGGCCAGCACGAGCTCGAGGGCCAGGAGCAGGAAGCCGACCGCGAGGGGGACCGGAAACTCCTCGGCGTACTGCGTGAAGTTCTCCACCTCGATCTCGGTCCGCTCGAGCTCGTCGATCTCCGACCAGATCTCCGCCAGGCTCTCCGTGTCCGTCGCGCGGAAGTACCGCCCACCGGTCAGCTCCGCCACCTCCTGGAGCGTCGGCTCGTCGATGTCGACCCGCACCTGCGCGGTCCGCGTGCCTCCGAAGGGGTCGGGAACGGGAACGGGCGCGGTACCGCGCGAGCCCGCGCCGATCGTGTACACCCGCACCCCGAGCGCCTCGGCCATCCGCGCCGCGGTCACCGGCCCGATCTCGCCGCGGTTGCTGCGCCCGTCGGTGAGGAGGATCACGACGCGCGACTCGGCCGGCGAGGCCTGCAGCCGCTTGACCGCCGTCGCCAGTCCCATCCCGACCGCGGTGCCGTCCTCGATCATCCCGACCTCGAGCTCACCGAGAAGCGACTGCAAGACGCCGTAGTCGAAGGTGAGCGGCGCCTGGGTGAAGGCCTGACCGGCGAAGGCCACGAGGCCGATCCGGTCGTTCCGCCGACCGTCCACGAAGTCGGAGGCAACGCCTTTGGCGGCCTCCAGGCGATTCGGCTGGAGGTCCTCGGCCAGCATCGAGCTCGACGCGTCGAGGACGAGCACGATGTCGATCCCCTCGGTGAGCACGTTCTCGGTCGTGATCCCGGTCTGCGGCCGGGCCAGAGCCACGACCAGCGCGGCCAGGGCCAGCGCGCGCAGCGTGGGGGGCACGATCCGGGCGAGCCGCGCACCTCCTCCCGCGGCCGCCCGCACGTCGTCGACCGAGGAGTAGCGGATCGACGGGCCGCCTCGACCGCGGGCATTACGGAGCCAGAAGAGCACCGGAACGAGCGCCAGGAGGCCGAGCACCGCGGGGTCCTCGAAGCGGAACATCAGGCCGCCTCCCCGACGTCGTCGGCTTCGGCGCGCTCGGAGGCCGCGGCGTCCGACTCCAGCGCCGCGAGCCACGCCGCCGCGTCCTCCACGATCTCACGACCGAGACCGATCAGCGCGCGGGACTCCTCGGGCCCGGGCCGGACCTTGGCGAACTTCACGCGGTCGCACGGCTCGAGGAAGCGGCGGATCGCGTCGCGCGAGCCGTCCGGGACGCCGCGCCGCTCGAGAGCGCGACCGAGCTCCCCGGTGGTCAGCTCGAGCGCCGGCACGCCCAGGGCGTCCTCCACGTACCGGCGCACGATCTCGGACGCCTCGACGTGAAAGGCCTTCACCTCTCCGCGGTCGAGGAGCGGCGAGGCGGCAAGCCGATCCAGCGCCTCCAGGGCGAGCTCGTGCGGCGGGCGGCGCGGCACGGAAGCGCGCGCGGTCTCCGGCTCGGACCGCCCCGGGCGCCAGCGTCGCCACGCCGCCATCAGCGCGGCGCCGAGCAGCACGAGGAGCAGAGCCCAGAGCGCGAGACGCACGACGCCGACCGGGATCGAGAGCGGCCCGCGGATCTCGCGGATGTCGCCGCCCTCGTCGGTGCCCACCGAGACGACCTCGACGCCGAAGCGGTCGGTGCGTAGCGTCTCGGTCGTCCCGTCGGCATGCGCGACCGTCACCTCGAGCGAGGGGATCTCCACCTCGCCGAGCTCGAACGCCGCCAGGGAGAGTCGGGCCGTCGACGTCGTTCCATCGGGTGCGCCCGCACCGATCCGCGCATCGACGACCTCGAAGGGCGACAGATCCACGGAGTCGGGCCAGAGCACCGAGGCGCCCGCCGGGTGCTGCACCTCCACGGTCAGCGTGATCCGGTCCCCCACGGTGACGAGCGTGGTGTCCACGCCGGAGCGCAGACGAGCCTGCGCCGAGGCCGAGGCGGCCGCCCCGAGTAGGAGTGCCAGAGCGAGCCCGCAGCCGGCCACGAGGTGCCGTCGCGTCATTGCCGCCTCGCCCGATCCTGGAAGAAGCGCATCAGCGGTCGCACGTACGGCTCGCCCGTCTCGATGTCGACGACGTCGACCCGACTCCGACGCAGGGCCCGGTCCACATGCTCCGCCCGCCGCGATACCCGTTCCGCGAAACGGCGCCGGAAGTCGTCGCTCGACGTGTCGACGACCACCCGCTCACCCGTCTCCGGATCCTCCAGCTCGAGCCAGCCCAGCTCCGGAAGCTCGCGCTCGCGCCGGTCGCGCAGCCGAACCGCGACGACGTCGTGCCGGCGCCCCGCCACGGCGAGCGCCTTCTCGAAGCCTTCGTCCCTGAAGTCCGAGACCAGGAAGGTCACCGCCTTCTTCCTCTGGACGTGCGTGAGGTACTCGAGCGCGGCCGCGATGTCGGTGCCTCGCCCCTCCGGGCGGTGATAGAGGAGCTCGCGCAGCACCCGCAGCACGTGTCGCCGGCCCTTGCGGGGGGGAACGAACTTCTCGATCCGGTCGGAGAAGATGACCAGCCCTACCTTGTCGTTGTTCTTGATGGCGCTGAAGGCGAGGAGCGCGCAGATCTCCACGGCCACCTCGGACTTCATCCGCTCGCGGGTACCGAAGTCGCCCGACGCGCTCACGTCGACGAGGAGCATCACGGTGAGCTCGCGCTCCTCCTCGAAGACCT
>CALJLC010000086.1 GCA_937982605.1 uncultured Gemmatimonadales bacterium
CAACTCGAACCTCATCAAGCAGGCGCGCAACCTCATGGAGGAGCTGCGCGGCCGCGGGATCGATACCGAGCTCCACATCGCGGGGAAGAAGGCCGTCGCCTACTTCCGCTTTCGAGGTGAGGAGATGATGACGAAGCGCACCGACATCGGCGATCAGCCGACGGTCGACGACGCCGAGTCGCTCGTCGGCCCGATCCGGGACCGCTTCGAGTCGGGCGAGATCGACGCCGTGTATCTCGTCAGCTCCAAGTTCAACTCGGCGATGTCGACGCCGCCGCACACGCGCGACCTGCTGCCGATCCAGGGCGACGAGGGCGCGTCTTCGGCGGACGTGTACATCCTGAGCCCGAGCGGGGACATGATCCTGGAGCGCATCCTCCCCGCCTACATCCGCAACGCCGTCTTCACGGCGCTCGTGGAGAACGCGGCGGCGGAGCAGGGCGCCCGCCGCTCGGCGATGAAGAGCGCCACCGACAATGCCGGGGAGGTCCTCGAGCACCTCACCCGTACCTACAACCGGGCGCGTCAGGCCCAGATCACGCAGGAGATCGCCGAGATCGTCGGCGGCTCCGCCGCACTAGAGTAGGCATCATGGCTGATAATATCGGAAGGGTCGTCCAGGTCATCGGTCCGGTTCTCGACGTCGAGTTCGAGGCCGCGCACCTGCCCGAGATCTACAATGCGCTCCGTCTGAAGACGACGAACGAGGCCGGTCAGGAGATCGAGCTCGTCGCCGAGGTGCAGCAGCACATCGGTCGCGGGCAGGTCCGGGCCGTCTCGATGTCGTCGACCGACGGCGTGACGCGCGGCATGGAGGTCGAAGACACGGGTGCCTCGATCTCGGTCCCGGTCGGCGAGGCCGCGCTCGGCCGCATCCTCAACGTGCTCGGGGAGCCGGTGGACGAGCAGGGCCCCGTCGGCGGCAACGGCGCCGACGTCGAGCGGTGGCCGATCCACCGCCTCGCTCCGAAGTTCGACCAGCTCGAGCCGAAGACGGAGATCTTCGAGACGGGCATCAAGGTCGTCGACCTGCTCGCTCCGTACGTGAAGGGCGGCAAGACCGGCCTCTTCGGCGGCGCGGGCGTCGGCAAGACCGTCATCATCATGGAGCTCATCAACAACATCGCGCAGGAGCACGGCGGCAAGTCGGTCTTCTGCGGCGTGGGCGAGCGGACCCGCGAGGGCAACGACCTCTGGCTCGAGATGAAGGAGTCGGGGGTGCTCGAGTCGACGTCGCTGGTCTACGGCCAGATGAACGAGCCTCCGGGAGCCCGGCTCCGCGTGGGGCTGTCCGGCCTCACCATGGCCGAGTACTTCCGCGACGTCGAGGGTCAGGACGTGCTCCTCTTCGTCGACAACATCTTCCGCTTCACGCAGGCGGGCTCCGAGGTGTCGGCGCTGCTCGGTCGCATGCCGTCGGCGGTGGGATACCAGCCAACGCTCGGCACCGAGATGGGCGAGCTCCAGGAGCGCATCACCTCCACGGCCTCCGGCTCCATCACTTCGGTGCAGGCGATCTACGTGCCGGCCGACGACCTCACTGACCCGGCGCCCGCCACCGCGTTCACGCACCTCGACGCCACCACCGTGCTCTCGCGCTCGATCGCGGAGCAGGGCATCTACCCGGCGGTGGACCCGCTCGACTCCTCGTCGCGGATCATGGACCCGCAGTTCGTGGGCGAGCGCCACTACCGCGTGGCCACGACGGTCCAGTCGATCCTGCAGCGCTACAAGGACCTGCAGGACATCATCGCGATCCTCGGAATGGACGAGCTGACCGAGGAGGACAAGATCATCGTCGGGCGTGCCCGCCGGATCGCGCGCTTCCTCTCGCAGCCGTTCTTCGTGGCCGAGCAGTTCACGGGCATCAAGGGCAAGTACGTGAAGCTCGAGGACACGATCGAGTCGTTCGAGCGCGTGGCCAACGGCGAGTTCGACCACCTGCCGGAGCAGGCGTTCTACATGCAGGGCGGCATCGACGAGGTCGTGGCCGAGGCCGAGCGCCTCGCGGCCCAGGGCTGAGGCGGCTCCGATGGCGTCCCTGAACGTCCGCGTGGTCTCGCCCCAGAAGATCGTCTTCGAGGGTGAGGCCTCGTCCGTGGTGGCGCCGGCGTGGGACGGGCAGGTCGGGATCCTGCCCGGCCACGCGCCGATGCTCGCCCTGATCGGGTCGGGAGAGGTGAGCGTCGACCGGCCCGGAGGCGGAAGTGACGCCTTCCACGTGGCGGGCGGCGTGCTGAAGGTCGAGCGCAATCATGTTACGCTTCTGACCGAGTACGCGGGGGAAGAGCCTCCCGACGAGGTGCCGGCATCGGCGATCGTCTTCGCGGAGGACGTGGAAGACTGAGCGGGGGGAGGTCCAGCCGGATGGGCGAGGGCTTCGAGATCGAGGTGGGGGAGCGGGGGGCCGTCGTTCGGTACCGCACGCCGGGTACCGTCCAGGGCATCGTGCGCGCGGCGGAGGCGTTGGCGGCGCACACCGGCTTCCGACCCTCGATGCCGACGATCTGGGATCTGTCCGCGGCCCCGGACGCGAACCTGGGCGCCGACGACATGCGCCGTCTCGCGCCGCTCGTTGCGGGGATGCGGAAGGGCGGGGGCCGGCCTCGAGTCGCCATCGTGACCTCGAGCGACGCCACCTTCGCCGGGGCGCGCATGTTCACTGGGCTCAACGAGGGTCGGCTGTACGTGGACCTCGGCGTCTTCCGCACCTTCGAGGAGGCTGCGGACTGGGCGTTCGAGACGCCGGCCGAGCAACCCGGCTCCGACGACGCGGGCTGATGCGACTCGACCTCCATCTGCACACCACGGCGTCGGACGGGGCGTGGTCCCCCGAGGCCGTGGTCGAGGGTGCCGCGGCGGGCGGACTGGACGTCATCGCGATCACCGACCACGACACCACCGCGGCCGTAGCCGCCGCCC
>CALJLC010000087.1 GCA_937982605.1 uncultured Gemmatimonadales bacterium
TCGACATTCCTAGGAAAATTCTGTCACGTCCCCAGGCGCGAAGGCGGAGCATGGGCCTCTTCGGACGAAAGCGCACGGTGATCGGGCTCGACATCGGGTCCGGATTCGTGAAAGTCGTGGAGATGGATCACTCCGGCGATCAGCCCGAGGTGGTCCGCGTCGCGATGCGCCCCCTCCTGCCCGACGCGATCGTGGAGGGCGAGATCATGGATTACGGTCTCGTCTCCGACGCCGTCCGCGGCCTCTTCCAGGACCTCGGCATGAAGGGCGCCGAGGTCGTGACTGCGGTCGGCGGCCACGACGTGATCATCAAGAAGATCGAGATGGATCGGATGAAGGAGTCCGACGCTCGAGAGGTGATCAAGTGGGAGGCCGAGCAGCACGTTCCGTTCGACATCAAGAGCGTCGAGCTCGACTTCCAGATCCTCGACCCCAACGGGGACTCCATGCAGATGGAGGTCCTCCTCGTGGCGGCCAAGCGGGAGCTCATCGACAACAAGGTCGGGCTCCTCCAGGACGCGGGGGTGGAACCGGTGGTGATCGACGTCGACGCCTTCGCGCTGCACAACGCCTTCGAGCACAACTACCCCGACGCCCAGGAGGGCATCGTGGCGCTCGTCAACGTCGGTCACGAGACGACGAGCGTCAGCATCCTGGAAGACGGTGTGCCGATCCTGACCCGCGACATCCCGTTCGGCTCCCGGAAGATCCGGGAGGACCTCCAGCGCGAGCGCGGGCTCACCGCCGAGCAGGCCGAGGACGTCGTGCAGGCGCGCGAGACCGCCGCCGACCTGGAGAGCTTCGTGCAGGCATCGGCCGACGAGGTCGCGGTCGGTATCGAGCGGGCGAGCGCGTTCCTCATGACCAGGGAAGACGGGAATTCCGTGGGTCGCATCTTCCTGAGCGGAGGTGGGGCGCGCATTCCCGGCATGAGCCAGACGCTCGCGCAGCGCATGAACGTCGAGACCGAGGTCGTGAACCCCTTCGAGCGCGTTCCGGTGGCCCCGGACGCCGCGCAGGGCTTCACGCTCGATGAAGCGGCACCGATGTTGCTTCTCCCACTCGGGCTCGCCCTCCGGGCCTAGGACGAGGACAGCGATACCGTGATCGAAGTCAATCTTCTACCGGGCGGTAAGAAGGGGAGCGGCGGAGGCCGCAATCCCTTCGCCGGGCTGACCGACGCCATCAAGTCCCTGGGGAGCCGAGGCGGGGGCGGCGGAGGCGGTGGCGGCACGGATCCGTACCAGCTCTTCTTCGTCGCCGCGGCGGCCGTGGCCATCGGGTACGTCGCGTTCCAGTACGTCCGCCTGGGCGCGGAGACCGAGGAGCTCGAGGTCGCCATCGGCGTCGCGGAGCAGGACTCGATCCAGAACGCCGGGGTGATCAGCCAGATCAACCAGCTGCAGGCCCAGGGCGACTCGATCGAGACGCGCGTCGCGGTCATCCAGGAGATCGACCGCCACCGGTACGTCTGGCCCCACATCCTCGACGAGATCGCGGCCGCGGTTCCGGACTACACCTGGTTGCGCGAGATCCTCTACCAGGCCGACGGCCCTCAGGTGCGGATCGGCGGCCGGGCCGGCTCGATCTTCGCGATCACGAACTTCATGAACCGTCTGGAGGCGTCACGCTTCCTCCGGTCCGTGAATCCGGAGACCATCCAGGAGGTGGCTTCCGAGGGTGACCCCAACGACCTGGTGTTCCTCTTCGAGCTGACGCTGATGTACGACCAGCCGCCGATCGAGGAGCTCGAGACGGTGCCGCTCTTCGAAGAGGGCACGAGCCAGGCTCAGAACGCGGCGCCGGGGAACTGACATGGCCTGGTACAACCCGACGGACCCGACCCAGCGCAACTGGATGATCGCAGGACTCGTCGTCCTGCTCCTGGTCGTCCCGTTCAACATGTACTGGCGGACGCCGAAGATCGCGGACAACGACGTGCTCCGGGATCGCCTCGAGACGCTCGACGTCCAGAACCGCCAGGCCCAGGTCATCATCGCGCGTGGCGGCGTGGACGAGCTCCGCCGGCGGATGGACCAGTACACGCGTCACGTCGACCGTCTCGAGGAGCTCATCCCGGGACAGGAAGAGATCGCGACGCTGCTCAACGACATCCAGGCGGTGGCGCGTCAGTCGGGCGTGGACCCGCTCAGCCTCGATCCGGAGCCGCCCCCGCAGGCCGGCCCGTATCAGAGGACCGGATATCAGATGACCGTCGTGGGTGAGTACCACGACGTGGCGCGCTTCCTCACGGAGATCGCGAGCCTGCCGCGCATCGTGACCCCGGTGCAGATGGACGTCACGCTCTTCGGCAACCCGCAGTCCCGCCCCGAAATGGAGTTCCCGGTGCAGGCATCGTTCCGCATCGAGACGTACGTGCTCCCCGATCAGACGGCGCTGCCCACGCAGATGCCCGGGGAGGGAGGCTGATCATGACCCGATCCGTGACCGGGGGCGCGCTCGCCGTTCTCGTCTTCGCTCCCGCGGTGGCGGCGCAGAACCCGCCGCCGCAGCAGCAACAGCAGCAGCAGGCCGAGCTCGTCTTCGAGCGGGAGATCTTCTCGTACCCGTCGTTCACGCGGCGCAATCCCTTCCGGCCGCTCAGCGGGCCGGGCGGCTCGCTGCGCTTCGAGGCGCTCAGCCTCATCGGGATCATGTATTCGGCCGACGGCGCCAACAGCGTGGCCGTCCTTTCGACCGGAGGCGTGACCGTGAACGAAGACGGCACGACCGCGCCGATCGAAGGCGACGCCTTCTACCTGAAGGTGGGTGAGCGAATCGGCAACGTCACGATCGTCCAGATCCGTCGAGACGCGGTCGTGGTTGATGTACAGGAATTCGACGCGATCGAGCGTCGCACGATGAACTTCGTTTCCAGGCGCCAGGGAGGCACCCCATGACGTCGTTGTTCGCTCTTTGGGCGGGCACGCTCCTGGCCTTCGGCGGGCCCGTCACCGAGGTGACGATCACACCGATGGCTTCGCAGACGAGCGTCCTCATCGCGGTCGACGGCGACGTCGAGTTCCGCGACTTCACCATGGAGGGGCCGCACCGCCTGGTCGTCGACTTGATGGGGGCACGGCACGCCCTCCCGCAGGACGACTTCGCCGCGGTCAATCGCGGCGGGATCGTCTCGATGCGTACCAGCCAGTACTCCGACGACGTCGTGCGCATGGTCTTCGTGCTCGACCGCAAGCTCGGGTACACGGTCGTCACCGACCCGCGGGGTCTCCGGATCTCGCTCGAGAATCCCACGGGTGACTTCGAGCCGTGGTCCTCGGGTGCGACGTCCGCTCCGTCCTTCGACCCGACGGCCCTCGTGCCGGTCCAGGCGGCTCCGCAGGCCCAGGAGGCCCGCCGGATCTCGGTGACGTGGACCGAGGCGCCGATCAACGACGTCCTGCTGGCCTTCGCGGCCTTCTCGGGTCGCTCGATCGTGCCCGGCTCGAACGTGACGGGCTTCGTCACCGCGGACATCAACGACCAGCCGTGGGACATCGCGCTGCGCACGATCCTGCAGGGGCAGGGTCTGGCGGCGGCGGAGCAGGAGTCCGGCATCATCCGCGTCGACAACATCGCGGACCTCAACGAGCGCGAGGGGATCGAGCCGATCTTCACGCGGTCGTACCGGGTTTCGTTCATCACGGCGTCCGAGGCGGAGCTCGCCATCACGCCGATGATCACCGAGCGCGGGAGCATCACCTCCAGCGCGTCGACGAACACGCTGATCGTCTCCGACATCCAGCGCATTCACGACGACGTCCAGGCGCTGATCGGACAGATCGACATCGAGACGCCGCAGGTGTCGATCCAGGCCAAGATCATCTTCGTGAACCGCACCGACCTCGACGAGTTCGGGGTCACGTACGAGCTCAAGGATTCGCGCGGCAACCAGTTCAACCAGCTCTCGAGCGGTCAGGCCGACCTCGACGGCGACGGCGTGCTCGAGCCGGTCACGGACCCCGTCGTGCTGCTCGGCGGCAACTCCATCGCCGCGCTCGGTAACGCCACCGCGCGCGTCACCGCTCCGACGCTTCAGCTGATGAGCTCGCTCGTGCTCGGGCGGCACCAGCTCCTCGGCTTCATCGACGCGCTGCAGTCGATGCAGCTCTCCGACGTGGAGGCCGCACCGCAGGTGACGGTGCTCGACAACCAGACGGCGGACATCCTCGTCGGTGAGATCACGCCCATCCGTACGATCGACGCGGGCGCCGGCGGCGGCGGTGGCGGTGCGGGAGGCGGTGCCCAGTTCCCGACCGCGCAGGTGGCGCAGCAGGAGACCGGTATCAAGCTCCAGGCGACGCCCCACGTGACCGGGACGAACCAGATCCTCCTCGAGGTCCTGGCCGAGCGGTCCGCGGCTGAGCTCGCCGACTCCGACGCCGGCTTCATCTTCCGGACGCAGCGCGCGCAAACGCGCGTTCTCGTCCGCGACGGGGAGACGGTGGTGATCGGTGGCCTCACGCAGACGGAGCGGACCGAAGCGCTCTCCGGGGTTCCGCTGCTGATGGACCTGCCGCTCATCGGAGCGCTCTTCCGGGTCCGCCGGGAGAACCAGATCCAGCGCGACCTGATCATCCTGGTCACGCCGAACATCGTTCGCAGCGGCCTCTAGGACCCGCCAGGGAAACGACCGATGATGCCAACGGAGCGCCCGACCCGAAGCAGAGCCGCGTACGTCGGGCTCGTCCTTCTCGGCAGCGTCGCCCTCGGGGCGTGCCGAGGCGAGAACCTCTTCTCTCTCGCGGGCGGGCTGACCGGCGGTCAGCCGACGGTGGAGATCACCGCGCCGACGAGCGGAGCGACGCAGGTCGTCGGTGACTCGGTGCTGGTCCTCGCGAGCATCGAGGCCCCGGCCGGTGTGATCACGATCGACTTCCGCGCCACGTATGTGGATTCCATCGGAGGGCCCGCCTACACCTCCGAGACCCAGTCCGGGGGCAACGCGATCTCGGTCGCGGTGACGAACCGGCTGCGCGCCGTCGCGGGGCAGCGAGAAGGTGAGGCGTACATCGTCGTCGAGGCGACCGACGTCGCGGGCCAGCAGGGCATCGACTCCGTCAAGGTCACCATCAACAACTGATCCGGTCCGGGCCGCTCGCGGCCCGGCATCGAGACGACTGCGAAGGCCCGGCACCTGCCGGGCCTTCGCGTGTTCTTTTCCAGACATGCCACACTTCTCCTTCCGCACCGCAGGCGAATCGCACGGCCGGGCCCTCACCGCGCTCGTGGAGGGCGTCCCGGCGGGGCTGCCCCTGGAGGTCGAGCGCGACGTCGACCCGGAGCTGGCGCGCCGGCAGGCCGGGTACGGTCGCGGTCGCCGCATGCAGATCGAATCCGACCGGGCGGAGCTGCTGAGCGGCGTGCGGCTCGGGGAGACGCTCGGCTCGCCGATCTCGATGCTGATCTGGAACCGGGACTGGGAGAACTGGACGACCGCGATGGCGCACGAAGCGCCACCCGAGGACGTGAATCCCAAGGCGCTCCGACCCCACTACCTCCCCCGTCCGGGCCACGCGGACCTCGTGGGCGCGTTCAAGTACGACCGCCGCGACGTGCGCGACGTCCTGGAGCGGGCGAGCGCCCGGGAGACCGCCGCCCGGGTGGCGTGCGGGGCGGTGGCCAAGCGCCTGCTCTCCGAGCTCGGGGTGCGCGTGGGGAGCCACGTCACCTCCATCGGCGACGTGGAGTGCGCGCCGGCGGAGCTGCCGGTCGACCTCAACGAGGTGGCGGACGCGAGCCCGGTGCGGTGTCTCGACCCCGAAGCCGAGACTCGCATGACGGACGCCATCGACGCGGCCAAGGAGCGCGGCGACACGCTCGGCGGGGTGTTCGAGGTGGTCGCCACCGGGGTCCCGGTGGGGCTCGGCAGCTACGTCTCCTGGGACCGCAAGCTGGACGGCCGCCTGGCGCAGGCGGTGATGTCGATCCAGGCCGTGAAGGGCGTCGAGCTCGGTGTCGGCTTCGGCGGCGCATTCCGCCCCGGCTCGCAGGTGCACGATCCGATCGTGCGCGACGACACGCTGCGTCGGGGAGGCGGCATGTCCCG
Organism: uncultured Gemmatimonadales bacterium; assembly: GCA_937982605.1. Classification (GTDB taxonomy): domain Bacteria; phylum Gemmatimonadota; class Gemmatimonadetes; order Longimicrobiales; family Gaopeijiaceae; genus UBA2589. The sequence goes on from CALJLC010000087.1 coordinate 6,050, forward strand.
CGCGTCGAACCGCGCGGGAGGTCTCGAGGGGGGCGTCACGACCGGTCAGCCACTCGTCGTCCGCGGCGCCATGAAGCCGATCGCCACGCTCAGGAGCCGTCTGCCGAGCGTCGACCTGCGGGACGGCTCCACTGGGGACGCCGCGGTCGAGCGCAGCGACGTGTGCGCGGTCCCCGCGGCCGGCGTCGTCGGGGAGGCGATGGTGGCGCTGGTGCTCGCGGACGCCCTGCTGGAGAAGTTCGGCGGAGACTCCGTCTCGGAGGTCCGCCGCAATCGGGAGGGCTTCGTCACCCACCTCTCGGAGCGGGGATTCGGGCCGCGTTGACCGCCCGCGTGCCACCTTCGCATCCCGCACCCGGCGGTGCCGGTCCGGCGTGGCGCCGCGTGCTGCTGGTCGGCTTCATGGGTGCGGGGAAGAGCGCGGTCGGGTCGCGTCTGGCCACGGCGCTCGGCTACCGCTTCGTCGACGTGGATGCGCTCCTGGAGGGGGAGGCGGGCTCTTCGGTGGCCGAGATCTTCGCCCGGGAGGGGGAGGAGGGGTTCCGTCGCCGGGAGGCCGATGCGGTCGAGCGGCTCCTTCGACAGGACGGCGTCGTGATCGCACCCGGCGGGGGTTGGGCCGCGGAGCCGGGGCGGCTCGGGGGGGTGCCGGCGGACACGGCGACGGTGTGGCTTCGCGTCGGCGCCGAGGAAGCGGTCCGGCGCGTTTCCGCCCAGCCCGGCGTCCGCCCGCTCCTCGACGTCGCGGACGCGCTCGGCACCGCGCGCGAGCTCCTCGAGCGGCGCACGCCCCGGTACCGTGAGGCACGCTTCGGAGTGGACACGGAACGTTCCTCGGTAGAAGATGTGACGGCGCGAATTCTGGAGATCCTCCGCGCCGACCCCCCGCAGACCACGGACTGAATGGCCAGAAACGGCGGCAAGCACCTCGTCATCGTGGAGTCCCCCGCGAAGGCGCGCACGATCGGGAAGTACCTCGGCGCGGGCTACGACGTCGCGGCGTCGGTCGGCCACGTCCGTGACCTCCCGACGAAGGAGCTCGGCGTCGACGTGGACCGCGGCTTCGAGCCGAAGTACGTGACGATCCGCGGCAAGGGGAAGGTCATCTCCGACCTCAAGAAGCGGGCGAAGGACGTCGACACCGTCATCCTCGCGACCGACCCGGACCGGGAGGGTGAGGCGATCGCCTACCACGTGGCCGAGCAGCTCGGCTACGAGAAGGATCGGGACCGCTTCCAGCGGGTCACCTTCCGCGAGATCACCAAGGGCGCCGTGCAGAACGCGCTGGCGAATCCCGGCGAGCTCGATCTCAAGAAGATCGAGGCGCAGCAGGCCCGCCGGATCCTCGATCGCCTGGTCGGCTACAAGGTGAGCCCGCTCCTCTGGAAGCCGATCCGGCCCGGCCTCTCGGCGGGCCGGGTCCAGACCGTGGCGCTCCGACTCATCTGCGAACGCGAGGAGGAGATCCGGGCGTTCGTCCAGGAGGAGTACTGGTCGATCGTCGCCCACCTGGAGCGCGACGGGCAGGCCTTCGAGGCCAAGCTGCACCAGATCGACCACAAGTCGTTCACGATCCCGAACGAGGAGGCGGCCCGCGCCGCGGTCGAAGCCGTCCGCTCCGTGGACTTCCGCGTTTCCAGCGTCAAGCGGAGGGAGCGGCGCAAGAACCCGGCGGCGCCCTTCACGACCTCGACGCTCCAGCAGGAAGCGGCGAAGGGCCTCCGCTTCTCGGCGCGCCGGACGATGTCCAACGCGCAGCGGCTGTACGAGGGTCAGGAGATCGGCGACCGCGGGCAGATCGGTCTGATCACCTACATGCGTACCGACTCCACGCGCGTCTCTCCGGTGGCGGTCGAGCAGGCGCGAGGGTGGATCACCGGGGAATTCGGCTCCGACTACGTCCCGGGATCGCCCCGCCTCTACGGCGGCGGCAACCAGCGCGCTGCACAGGACGCTCACGAGGCCATCCGTCCCACCGACGTGACGATCCTCCCCTCCGAGGTCGAGCGGTACGTCGAGCCGGACCAGGCCCGCCTCTACGAGCTGATCTGGCTGCGCTTCGTGGCCAGCCAGATGTCTCCGGCCGTGTACGACACGACCACGGCGGACTTCGAGCTGAAGGGCGCCGACGGGAAGGACTATCTGTACCGCGCCACCGGCTCGATCGTGAAGTTCGACGGCTTCACCCGGCTCTACCTGGAGGCCACGGAAGCGGGGGAGAAGCGCCGCCTCGACGACCTCGTCCCGCTACCGGAGCTCGAGGAGGGCGTGGACGCGGAGCTCAAGCAGCTCGAGCCGAAGCAGCACTTCACGCAGCCTCCGCCGCGCTTCTCCGAGGCCAGCCTGGTCAAGGAGCTCGAGAAGCTCGGGATCGGGCGGCCGTCGACGTACGCGTCGATCATCTCGGTCATCGTCGACCGCGGCTACGTCGATCTCGAGCAGCGGCGCTTCCACCCGACGGACCTGGGCGAGGTGGTCTCGAAGCTCCTCGTGCGGGTTCTCCCCAACATCTTCGACGTCGACTTCACCAGCCGCATGGAGGGGGAGCTCGACAAGGTCGAGGACGGGGACGCCGACTGGCGGGCGCTGCTCGCGGACTTCTATCCGCGCTTCATGAAGCGGATCGAGGAGGGCGAGGAGCAGTCCGACGAGATCATCAAGGAGATCCTCGCCGCCGAAGGCGAGGTCTGCGACAAGTGCGGCCGCCCGATGCTCGTGCGATGGAACCGCTACGGCCGTTTCCTCGGCTGCTCCGGGTATCCGGAGTGCAAGAGCACGCGCTCGCTGGACGGCTTCGATCCCGAGGGCCAGGAGCTCGGCCCGCACCCGAGCGAGGGTCGGATGGTCAGGCTCAAGTACGGGCCGTACGGCCCGTACGTGGAGCTCGAGGCGCCGTCCGAGGACGAGAAGCCCAAGCGATCGAGCATCCCGAAAGGGGTCGAACCGTCGGATGTCGACCTCGACTACGCCGTGAAGCTCCTCGAGCTGCCCCGCACCGTGGGGGTCGACCCCGCGACGTCCGAGGAGGTGGTGGCGGGGCTGGGCCGCTTCGGCCCGTTCGTCCGGCGCGGCAAGACGTTCGCGAGCCTGAAGAGCAACGAAGAGATGTGGACGGTCTCGATCGAGGAGGCCGTCGAGCTCGTGAACGCCAAGGCCGCGGGGAAGCGGCTCCCGCTCAAGGAGCTCGGCAAGCACCCCGAGTCCGGCGCGGCCATCAACGTCATGTCGGGCCGCTACGGGCCGTACGTCACGGACGGTGACGTCAACGCGACGCTGCCACGGGGCACCGAGCCCGACGACGTGGACCTCGAGGCCGCCGTCGCTCTCCTCGCCGAGAAGGCCGCCAAGGGCGGCGGACGCAAGCGGGGGCGGAAGCCCGCGGCCAAGAAGAAGGCCGCGAAGAAGAAGGCAGCCCGCGAGAAGCCCGCCGCGAAGAAGCCCGCCGCGAAGAAGGCAGCCGCGAAGAAGGCAGCCGGAAAAAAGGCGGCCGGGAAGGAGAAGTGACGGAGCGCGTCACGGTGGTCGGCGGAGGACTCGCCGGCTGCGAGGCGGCCCTGCAGCTGGCCCGGTCCGGTCTCCCGGTGCGTCTGGTGGAGATGCGCCCGGTCCGGTCCACGGAGGCGCACGGGACCGATCGCCTGGGCGAGCTCGTCTGCACGAACTCGTTCAAGAGCGAAGGCCCGGAGAACGCCCACGGCCAGCTCAAGCGGGAGATGCGGGCGATGGGCTCCGTCCTGCTGTCGTGCGCGGACCGGACCCGTGTGGCCGCCGGCTCCGCGCTCGCCGTCGACCGCCACCTCTTCGCGGAGGCGATGACGCGCGCCGTCGAGTCCGAGCCCGCCATCGAGGTCGTCCGCGAGGAGTGCACCTCGCTGCCGGACGGACCGGCGATCATCGCCACGGGCCCCCTGACGTCGAGCGCCCTTTCCGACGCGATCGAGGCCGCGCTCGGAGACGGAGGCCTGGCCTTCTTCGACGCGATCGCGCCGATCGTGCACCGCGACGGACTCGACGACTCGGTCGTCTTCGAAGCCGGCCGCTTCGACGAGGACGCGGACTACCTCAACTGCCCCATGGACCGGGAGGAGTACGAGGCCTTCATCGACGCGCTGTGTGCCGGCGAGGCGCACGAGGGCCACGACTGGGATGCGGTGCCGTACTTCGAAGGGTGCCTTCCGATCGAGGTGATGGCGACCCGCGGGCGGGACACGCTCCGCTTCGGTCCGATGAAGCCGATCGGGCTCACCGACCCCAGGACCGGGGCGCGCCCGTGGGCGGTCGTCCAGCTCCGGCGGGAGGACCGCGCCGGGCAGATGTGGAACATGGTCGGCTTCCAGACCCGCCTGCGCATCGGCGAGCAACGGCGGATCTTCTCGTCGATTCCGGGGCTGGCGGAGGCCGAGTTCCTGCGCTGGGGATCGATCCACCGCAACAGCTACCTGAACTTCCCCGAGCGTCTGACCGAGTACGGCGCGCTGCCGGGCCGGCCCGACCTCCTTTTCGCGGGGCAGCTCACCGGCGTGGAGGGATACACCGAGTCGGCCGCCAGCGGCATCCTGGCGGGTCGCAACATGGCGCGTCTGCTCGCCGGTGCGGAGCCGGCCGTCCCGCCGCCGACGACGATGCTGGGCGGGCTCTACCGCTACCTGCGCGACGCGGAGCCGGGGCGCTTCCAGCCGATGAACTCCAACTGGGGCCTCGTGGATCCGCTCCCGGGCCGCGTCCGGGACAAGCGCGAGAAGCGCCGCCGGCTCGCCGAGCGCGCGCAGGCCGACTTCCTGTCCTGGCTCGAAGCGCACGCCCCGGAGCAGGCCGCCGCAACGTGACGGAAGACGGGGGCCGCCCGCCGAGCCCGCGTCCGGAAGTCGCGGAGTTCCTCCGCTACCTCGCGGACGGCCGACAGCTTTCGCCGAACACGGTCCGGGCCTACGGGACCGATCTCGGGGAGCTCGACGTCTTCCTGACCGGGGACCTCGGAAGGGACGGGTGGACGTGGGCGGACGGAGACGTCGACCGGATGGCGCTGAGGGCGTGGCTTGGGTCGTGCACCCGTCGCGGCCTCTCGAAGCGCAGCGTCGCGCGCAAGCTCGCCTCCGCCCGCTCCTTTCTGACCTTCCTCCACCTCGAGGACCGGATTCCGTCGAATCCCGGACGCACCGTACGCGCGCCGAAGGTCGAGAAGCGGCTCCCCGGGCATCTCACGACGACCGACGTCCGTGCCGTGTTCGAGCACGCCGAGGGGCGCGCCGCGGAGAACACGCTGGTGGGCACTCGGACGCTCCTGATCATGGAGCTGCTCTACGGGAGCGGCCTCCGGCTGGCCGAGCTGCACGGGACCGACACCGACGACCTCGATCCCCGGGTCGGCCAGCTCCGCGTGGTGGGGAAGGGCTCCAAGGAACGGATCGTTCCGGTCACCCGATCGGCGCTCCGCGCACTGGAGCGTTACCGGCCGCGCCGCTCCGAGGTCGTGAAGAGCGGGGAGCCGGCGCTCCTGGTGAACCGATCCGGTGGGCGGCTCT
>CALJLC010000088.1 GCA_937982605.1 uncultured Gemmatimonadales bacterium
ATCAGGTCGCCCGCGCTGAAGCGGTCGGGGCCGGCTCTCCACTCGAGGTGCTCGTCGGGGACGCACGCCGCGACCGCGCGCGTGCGGCGCCGCACGCTCCGGAAGTAGTCGAGGAATCCGTCGATGCTCGATATCTCCACGACTCGGACTCCCCTCCCGCCGGCTAGAGGACGGCCACGCCGACGACGGCGATGACGACCACCGCCACGGCCACCTTGAGGGCGACCGCGGCGGAGCGCGCGAGGAGGATCCCCCATCCGACCCGGGCGGAGTGCCGGAGGGAACGGGTCTCGAGGAGGGTGACCGCCCCCGCGCCGAGGAAGCTCCCCACGAACGCGGTGACGACCGAGCCGACGACCGGAATCGGGACGCCCACGAAGAGCCCCGCCATCCCGCCCAGCACGGCCCCCCAGAAGGCGCGGCTCGAGCCTCCGAACGCCGCCCCGAAGCGCTTCAGCACGAGGAACTCGGCGAGCTCCGCGAGCGCGGTCACGCCCGCCACCCCGAGCCCGACCCCCCACGACACCTTGCCGGCGAGCGTGAGGCCGAGCGTGAGCACCGCGATGAGCCAGAGCCCCGGCAGCCCGAGCGGGATGAGCAGGAGGCAGACCAGCATCGACACGAGCGTGGCGGCAGCGAGCAGTACGTTCATGTCCCTTCCTACGACGGGGGGCCGCCGCGTGTTCTGGTCAGCCGCCGTTCGCGCCCAGCCGGAACGCGACACCCGCGCCGAAGAACCACGCGTCGGCGTCGACCGACCACGCGCCGTTGAGGTCGAGCTGCACGTCCGGCGTGGCCAGCAGCGTCGCGCCGCCCTCGAGCCAGTTCACGTCCCCTCCCGAAGCGAACGAGCCGGCCCAGCCGCCGTACAGGCCGAAGCCGCCGCCGAGCGAGACCCCGGGCGGCACGTTCGCGTTGAAGACGGTCGGCAGATCTCCGGTACCCGGTCGGACCCCGGCGTTCACGGACAGACCCGCAACGTCCGAGAGCGCCACATCGAAGAGCCCGTTGACGACCCCGTACCACTCTCCGGTCGTGAACGCCGACGAGCCGGTCCGGGCGGTCACCAGTCCCTGCAGCGAGAAGGTCGCCCGCTCGCCTCGCGCCACGCGCACCTTGGCGCCGAAGGCCAGGTCCTCGAGCCCGTCCGCGTCGATTCCCGGAACGCCGTCGGGCCCTCGCACGAAGACGTACGAGTTGAGGAGGAGCTCCGCCTCGACGCGCTCCGCGATGCCGTAGCGCACGAAGAGCTGGCCCAGCGACCAGGCGTCGATCTCGTCGCTCCGTGAGAAGCTGAGGCCCGTTTCCACCTGAAGGATCCCCGGCGAGATCACGGTCGACCCGCTGCCGATCCCGGGGCGGTCCGACGCGATCGTCTCCTGCGCGGAAGCCGGGGACGCGGCGGTCACCCCCGAGAGGAGGGCGAGGACGAAGAGGAAGGGTGCGCGACGGGCACCCGGGGCAAGCGGCCGACGCCCGGAGGGCGTGAAGGAAAGCGGAGGGTTCATGGAGGAAAATACACGCTCGCCCCGCTACCCCGGACCCCTCGTCGGCACTACCTTCCGCGCCCTCCGTCCCACGCCAGCCCTGTGCCGAATGGATCCGCTCACGTCGGCGCTCGTCGCCGCCGCCCGATGAAGGCGAAGGAGCGAGGGCCGAGGCGAACGCCTCTCGAGACCCTCGGCTGGCGGGAGTGGGCGGGCCTGCCCGACCTCGGCGTCGAGCGGATCAAGGCCAAGCTCGACACCGGTGCCAGGACGTCCGCGCTGCACGCCTTCGACCTGGAGCGCTTCGAGCGTGACGGGGTGGAGATGGTCCGCTTCGAAGTCCACCCCAGGCAGCGGTCCTCGGCCGGAGCGGTGGTGGCGGAGGGCGCGGTGATCGACGAGCGCTGGGTCCGCAACTCGGGTGGCCAGCGAGAGCTCCGCCCGGTGATCCAGACGACGGTGGCGATCGGGTCACGGAGCTGGCCGATCGAGCTGACGCTCACCCGCCGCGACGAGATGGGCTTCCGGATGCTCCTCGGCCGGCAGGCGCTGAGGCGACGGGCGCTGGTCGACCCGGGGCGCTCGTATCGTGCCGGCCGACACCGGGAGCGGGACCGAGGACACGACACCGCTCGGCATGAAGCCGGGGAGGCTTGATGAGGATCGGCATTCTGTCGAGGAAGGCATCGCTCTACTCGACGTCACGGCTGAGGGAGGCGGCCGAGGAGCGCGGGCACACGGTGGCCGTGATCGACTTCCTGCGCTGCTCGATGGGGCTGCAGGGCACGAGCGGGACGATCCTGTACCGCGGCGAGGAGATCGACGTCGACGCGGTCATCCCGCGGATCGGCGCGTCCGTGACCTTCTACGGAACCGCGGTCGTGCGGCAGTTCGAGACGATGAGCGTGTACTCGCTGGCGAGCTCGCGGGCCATCGGCGTGTCGCGCGACAAGCTGTGCGCCCACCAGATCCTCGCCCGCGCCGGCGTCGGTCTGCCCCGCACCGCCTTCGCGCGGTCGGTGAAGGACACCAGCAGCGTCATCGAGATGGTCGGCGGCGCCCCGCTGGTCATCAAGCTTCACGAGGGGACGCAGGGGAGCGGCGTGGTGCTCGCCGAGACGAAGAAGGCTGCCGAGTCGGTGATCGAGGCGTTCCGCCAGCTCGAGGCCAACATCCTCGTGCAGGAGTTCGTGAAGGAGGCGAAGGGGAGCGACGTGCGCTGCATCGTGGTCGGCGGTCGGGTGGTGGCGTCCATGATCCGGCACGCCGCCCCCGGCGACTTCCGCTCGAACCTCCACCGCGGCGGGACGGCCGAGCCGACGAAGCTCACCCAGAAGGAGCGCCGGACCGCCGTGAAGGCCGCCAAGGCGCTCGGACTCAACGTCGCGGGCGTGGATCTCCTCCGCTCCGAGCGCGGTCCGCTCGTGCTCGAGGTCAACTCCTCGCCGGGGCTCGAGGGGATCGAGACCACCACGGGCGTCGACGTGGCCGGGGAGATCATCGAGTTCGTCGAGAACCACGCCGACGACGAGCAAGCGTGAGCCCCTCTCCCTTCGTCTTCGCGGGCCAGCGCGTCCGGTCCGGGACCCGGCGACAGGTCTCCCTGCCAGCGGGGCGGCTGCCGTCGGGCACCGAGCTGTCCCTGCCGGTCGAGGTCCTGCACGGGACCGACCCCGGGCCCACCATCTGGCTCAGCGGCGCGATCCACGGAGACGAGATCGTCGGGGTCGAGATCATCCGCCGGGTCCTCGACCACGTCGACGAGCGGGCGCTCTGCGGAACGATCGTCGCGCTGCCCGTCGTCAACGTCTTCGGCTTCGTCGCCGAGTCCCGCTATCTCCCGGACCGCCGCGACCTCAACCGGTCGTTCCCCGGCACGACCCGGGGGCCGCTCGCCGGTCGCCTGGCCCGGCTCTTCGTCGACAAGGTTCTCTCCGTCACGGACTTCGGCATCGACTTCCACGCCGGCTCCGACGACAGGATCAACCTCCCCCAGCTCCGCGGCAACCTGGACGACCCGGAGACCCGCCGACTGGCGCTCGCCTTCGCCCCCCCGCTCGTGGTCCACTCGAAGACGATCAAGGGGACGCTCCGCGAGACCGCGCTCAAGATGGGCAAGCGGGT
>CALJLC010000089.1 GCA_937982605.1 uncultured Gemmatimonadales bacterium
ACCGCCGACTCGGCGCAGGCGGTCGGGAAGACGACCGCGCGGCGGTGGCGGGGGGCGTCGAGCACCTCGAGGCCGCTGAGGCCCGGCATGCGGACATCGAGGAAGACGAGGTCCGGCTCGTGCTTGTGGATCAGACGGAGCGCTTCCCGACCGTCGGTGGCGGTGGCCTCGACCTCCACCCACGGCACGTCGGCCAGATACGCCTCCATGGCCCGGAGCGCGAGCGCCTCGTCCTCGCACACGATGGCCCGCACGGTGCCCAGCTCCGATTCAGACATCGGCGGGCACGGGCTCGACGCGCGGCCCGATCACGTCGAGCGAGGGTTCGCTGGCGGGCCGCTCGAGCGGCAGGCGCGCCTCGACGTCGAAGCCTTCCCCCGGCGCGGTCGACCAGGTCAGCTCGGCGGCGCCTCCGTAGAGGCTCTCCAGACGTCGAGACAGGAGGTCCAGCCCGTGGCCCCGGGACGGTTCCAGCGCCCCGGAAGCCGCGCCGGGTCCGTCGTCGCGCACGCCGAGCGTCAGGCGTCCGTTCCCGCTCGTCACGCGCACCTCGACGCGACCCCCGGCAGGCTTCGGCTCGATTCCGTGCTTGATGGCGTTCTCGACGAGCGTCTGCAGCGCGAAGGGAGGCACGCGGGCCTCCCCGGGATCCACCCCGACGGCCCAGCCCACCGACAGGCGTGGCCCGAGTCGGAGCTGTTCGAGCGCCAGGTAGCGGCGGGCGACCTCGAGCTCCTTCGTCAGCGGGACCGCGTCGAGGTCCCGGCGCTGGACGATCGAGGCGTACCGGATGAGGGTGGCCACGTCCTCGATGGCGCGCTCCGCGGCGTCGGGGTCGGCCCGGACGAGCAGCATGAGCGAGTGCAGCGTGTTGAAGACGAAGTGCGGGTTGAACTGCGCGCGCACGGCCTTCGCCTCGGCCTCGGCGCGGAGCTGCGCCTCCCGGGCCGCCACCCGCTGGCTCTCGTGGACCTGGCGCAGCGACTCCGACCAGAGGATCGCACCGGAGAAGACCAGGTAGAGGAACGAAGCGCTGACCGTGACCAGCCCCACCTTCTCCCAGAAGGTGGCGTCGCCGAGCTCACCCAGCGTGATGCCGGTCACCTCCACGACGAGCACGAGCGCGAGCGCGGTGACGAGCGAGTACGAGAGGCCGACGAGGACGTGCAGCGCCACCGCTCGGCCCACCCCCATCCCCGGCCGGAGGAGCCGGCGTCGCGATGCCGCGACGGGTACGGCCAGGAGCGCGGGGGGGAGCGTATTGACCGCTGCCAGCTTCAGCGACCACGCGACCCCGCCGGCGGCGTCGTAGACACCGAAGAAGAAGCTGACGCCGAAGTAGACGCACCAACCCGCTGCGAAGCCGAGCCAGAAGGTAGGCAGCCGCCGGTCGGACACGGCCTACTCGTCCCGGAGCGCGCGCACGGGATCGAGCCCGGACGCCCGGAAGGCCGGCACGAGGCTGGCCGCGAGGGTGACCGCGAAGAGGAGCGCGCCCACGGCGACGCTCGTCGAGCCGTGGACCGTCGCGAATCCCTCGAGCAGGGACTGGAGGAGCCCCGTGAGCGGGACGAGGACGAGCCCGCCCAGCGCCAGCCCCAGCACCGCCATCGCCAACCCCTGCTTCGTCACCATCGTCACAACTTCTCGTCCGCGCGCGCCGATCGCCATCCGGATCCCGATCTCGTGACGACGCTGGCTCACCTGATAGGCCAGCACCCCGTACGTGCCGAGCGACGCCAGGAGGATGCCGATGAGGCCGAAGCCGCCGAGGATCGTGTTGAAGACGTCCACCCCGGCGAAGAACTGCTCCTCGACCTCCTCCATGGTCAGCTGCGCGGAGAGCGTCAGGTCCGGATCCAGCCGCTCGACCTCGGTGCGGAGCGGCTCCTTGAGGGCGGCGGGGTCGCCGGTGGCCGAGAGGACGACCGTGTACGCACCCGACGGCGACTGCGCGGCGGGAACGTAGATCGCCTCCGACTCCACCTGCCCCGGCGTGCGGAAGAGGAGCTGCTGGACGTCCTCGACGACGCCCACGATCTGTCGGGAGGCGCCGTCGAAGTCGACGTATCGCCCCAGGGGGCTCTGATCGGGCGACCAGCGCTCCGCGAACGAACGGTTCACGACGGCCACCGGCGCCGAGCCGAGCCGGTCGCCCGTCTCGAAGAAGCGCCCCTGCAGCACCGGGATCCCGAAGACGTCCACGTACGCCGGCGACGCCTTGAGAAGGAACGCGCGCGGCAGGCCCACGCCTTCGTCGCGGGGGGCACCCGCCAGCCGGAAGGTGTCCGTCGGGATCTGGAAGTTGCGCGGAAGCGCGTTGACGACGGCCGCCGCCGCCGTCCCCCCCATGCTGCCGGCACGCTCCAGGACATCGTCGTACAGGCCGAGCAGCTCGTCGTCTCCCGGGTAGCGGGACGCCGGCACCCGCAGCCGGGCGGTGAGGATCGGCCCGTCGTCGAAGCCCGGATCGGTGTTGCGGAGCTCGACGAAGCTGCGCACGAGCATGGCGCCACCGCCGAGCGCGATCAGCGACAGCGCGATCTCCGTCACCACCAGCGCACGGCTCACGAGCTTGCGGCTCCGGCCCGCGGACGACTTCCCGCCGCCCTCCTTGAGCACCTGGGCCTGACTCGCCCGCAGCGTCTGCCCGATCGGAGCCACCCCGAAGATCAGGCCGGCCATCACGGAGAGCCCCGCGGTGAAGAGGACGACCGGACCATCCAGGACGGGCGTATAGTTGGCAGGCAGCATACCCGCGAAGTGCGCCGCCAGGGCCCGGATCCCGAGCCAGCCGAGTCCGAGGCCGAGCAGCGCGCCACCGACGGTGAGCATCCCGCTCTCGGTGAGCCGCTGGCCGGCGAGCCGCCGACGGTCCGCGCCGAGCACGGTTCGCAGGGCGATCTCCCGTGACCGGCCCTGCGCTCGCGCCAGCAGCAGGTTCGCGATGTTGGCGCAGGCGATCAGGAGCACGAAGAAGACCGAGCCCTGAAGCAGCCCGTAGAAGATCTTCGTGCGGGCGTCGGGGATATCGTTGCGCGCGTTGAAGACGTCGATCGTCCAGTCGCGCTGTACCTCCGGATGCTCCGACGCGAGCGCGCCGCCGAGCTCCAGGACTTCCGCCCGGACCTGCTCGGTCCGGACGCCCGGCGCCATGCGCGCGATCGACATGAGGTCGCGTCGATCACGGGGGCTGCCCGCGGCCGACTCTGCGAGGGGCACGAAGACGTCCGCGGCCACGAAGGTGAAGTTGAAGCCCTCGGGCAGGACGCCGACGACGTCGGTCGGCTCGCCCGCCAGCGTGAGCACGGCCTGGAGCGGGTCTCCCTCGCCGCCACGCGACCGCTCCCAGAACTCGGGCGTGACGATGGCCACCCTCCGCGCCCCCGGTACGCCTTCCTCGGGAAGGAAGCCCCGCCCGCGGGCCATCGCCACGCCGAGCACGTCGAAGAAGTTCGCCTGCACCTGCGCCGCGGCGACCGGCTCCGACCGGTCCCCGTCGCGAAGCCCGAGCACGGTGGGCCGCAGCGCCGTCCACGCGCTCGTCGTGCGGGAGCGCTCGGCCAGATCGGCGTGGTTCGCCAGCGACGTGGCCAGCGTCGCGAGCTGCGCCGGCTGCTCGACGCGGCGCTCCTGCATCACCACCAGCTCTTCCGGGTTCGTCGCCGTGAGCGGCTGGAAGAGGAGGCTGTTGATCAGCCCGAAGACCGCCGTATTGCCGGCGATCGCAACCGCCAGCGAGCCCAGCGCGACGAGCGTGACGCCCCAGCTCCGGCGAAGCACCCGTACGGCGAAGCGTACGTCCTGGACCAGCTCCGACATCCCCCACCTCCCGCGTTCCGATTCACTCCACGGCCCATCTGGCCACGAGGAAGCTCGGACGCAGGCGAAGCCAGGGTGCAGGGCTTTCGGTCGAACGGGCCGAGATCGGGGTCGAGCGGGCCGCCAGGGGTGGCGAGCGGCGGGCACCGGCGACGGTCCGCCGCTGTTCCGGTGGGCGCGGGGGCAGCCGGTGGCGGCGACGCACGCCACCGGAAGGCGAGAGTCGGCTCAGTAGCCCAGCGGCCCGTCCAGGATCGGGTGGCGCTCGCCGGTCATCTCCCAGCGCACGAGCACCGTCGGAATCACGCCCGAAGCGTAGAAGTCGTCGAAGAAGTCCCGCACGGTGAAGTCGTCCCCGCGCTGGAGCGCCTCCTCTGCCAGGAGCTCCTCGATCTGGATCTTGCCCGCCACGTAGCTCGTGCCGTACCCGGGCTGCCGCAGGTACAGGTGCTGCTCGCCTCGGACGAGGGCGCCGTCCGGCAGCCAGCCCCTCGGCGTCCAGCGCCCGGCGAACTCCACGGCCTCCTCCATGTCGAAGTCGTTGCCGTGCAGCATGAGACCCGACGTGGCCCGCGCCGCGCGCTGGGCCAGCATGATCCAGACGAGCTCGCGGGCCCGCGGCGAGTTGTCGTCGAGGAGCCCGAGATGCATGAACATCTCCTCGACGCCCGTCGCCAGACCTTCGGAACGGTGGTCGAAGATGTTGTACAGCGAGGGCGTGGCGCGGATCGGGCTCGGGTGCGGCGCCTCACGCATGCGCGCCAGCTCGATCCAGTGGTGCATGTGCGGGCGGAAGGCGTCGGGATCGCGGTAGATCACCTCGAGGAAGAAGTTCCGGATCTCCCCGGGCTCGGCCGGCGAGAACGTGCCGTTGACCACCCGCAGCGCCGGGTCCATCCACGGCTCCACGGTCTCGATCTCCTCGTCGCGCAGGAAGGCGATATACCGGTCGACGGACTGGTTCAGCCGCCGGTCGTACTCCTCGGCCGTCGCAATCCGCTCCAGCTCGGGAAGGCGCCGGTTGCGGTTCTCCTCCAGCCGCAGCGTGGCGTGAGAGCGCGCCAGCTCGCGTCTCATGAGCGTGAGCTGCTCGGCCCACGAATACGGCGACAGATGCACGTTGTGCATGTACCACGTGTAGTCGGCGGCGCCGATGCCCGAAGGCCCGTCCTTCCCCGGGAGCTCCGCCTCGATCCACGCCGCGAAGTCGTCCGAGGCCGCAGCGGCTCCCTCGAGAGCGCGATCGAGCTCGGGGCTCGTCCCGCGCACCTGCTCGGCGTATTCGCGGATGTCGGACGCCTGGCCGCGGAAGGATCGGATCCCGGCCTCCCAGAGGTCGCGGGCGTTGCTCGCCTGGAGGTTCTGGCGGGCCTGGTCGAGGAGCGGGGCGACGGCCGCGAAGCGGACGCCCAGCTCTTCGGCGTCCTCCGGGCTGAGGGGGTGGTCGTACGTCCAGGTGTCGATCCAGCCGTGCACGACGGTGCCCTCGTGGGCCGGCACGTCGCTCTCCGCCGGGTACATCATCACGTAGAAGGCGGGATCCCGCGCCCACGGCCGACGCACCGCGTGGTCGAACGAGAGGCCGTTCATCTCGGCGCGGACCAGGTGCCAGTCGATCTGCTCGGAGACGGACCACCCGGTGGTGTCGAAGGCCGCCAGACGGGCCAGCCATCCCGCGAGCTCGTCCGCCTGCCGCGCCATGGCGGTCTCCGAGTAGTCCGGCACGCCGTCGTCGAAGGCGGGCTCCTCGAACGCGCGCCAGGCGCGCCAGAAGTCGACGAGCTCGGCGTGCGTGCTCCCGGAAGCCGCGAGCGGCGTCGACGCCGGTCCGGATCCGGAGTCCGGGTCGTTGCAGGCGACGGCGACGAGCGCCGCCGCGAGCCCGACTGCGAGGGGCACGCGCCGAGGTGTCGAGGACGGTCGAGCTCCGCGTGGCGGGGCGGTCGGGGACGGCGTCATCGTGACTCCTCGGCGCGAGCGATCGGGCCGGGAGGGTAGGAAGCGCCCGGTCGGCGGAGCAAGTCCGCCTGCCCGCCTTCCGGGAAGTCCGATCCCGGGTCGGGGTCAGCCTCCGGGGAGGCGCTCCAGCACGAAGCCGTGCCGCTCGTTGATCTCCCGCACCGCGGAGTCCTCGAGCACGCGCTCGTAGATCCACTCGTAGTGGGTGACGCGCGCCATGAGCGCGCGCGCCGCCTCCTCGCCGATGAGCCGCGTCATCGCCTGGAGCTCGAGGTCGCAGACGATCAGGTGTCGGTACGTGGACTCCTGGTCGCGGGCGCCCCCTCCCTCCCGTCCCGGCGCGTCGGGGTAGCGCTCCTCGAAGTCGCGCATCGCGGCGCGGAACGCCGACAGCGTCTCCCCGTCCTCGAGCCAGTGGAACTGCTCGTGCACGAACGTCGAGAGGAGCATGGGATCGTCGCCCAGGTGGCGGGTGTGCAGCGTCAGCACCGGATGGCTGTGCGGGATCTGGGTCTCGTCGATCAGCACCTCGGTCGTGTACATCCACGCGCGGACGTCGTGCTCGCCCACGAGACGGATCAGCTGATCACGCGTGGCCCGCTCGGCGTCGGAGTCGTGCGCCAGTCGGACGTCCAGCTGCTGCGCCCCGCACGCCGACACCGCGAAGAGCAGGCCGGCCGCCATGCACGCGGACACCGCACCCGATCGCTCAAGCCCCATCCTGCCAACCTCCTCTTCAGAGTCCACGCGAGCCGCGCTCGATCGTCGAAGCTACGGTCCCGGGCGGGTCGGCGATTGTACGAATCGGCATCAGGGGAGGGCACGCGCGGCGTAGGTGGCCGGCGACTCCCCGAGCAGCGAGCGGAACTCGCGCACGAGGTGCGGCTGATCGGTGAAGCCACAGCGCGCGGCCACGTCCGTCCACTTCGGCGCCGTCCGGGACGCCTCGAGGGCCCGGAAGATCCGGTGGATCCGGGCGATACGCTTCGGTGACAGGCCCACCTCCGCGCGCGCCCGGGCCCGGAGCGTGCGCGGCGCGATGCCCAACGCCCGGGCCAGGTCGCCGACGGCGGTACACCGACCGGCCGGCTCCGAGCGTAGGGCCCGCGCCACCCACGAGACCTCCGCCGCCCGACGGGCGCGCCCGTCGACGAAGCGCAGGAGGACCGCGCGCACCGCTTCGGGACCGGCGACGGCCGCCTCGGCGACCTCCCCGTCGAGCGACGCGGCCGGCCCCCGCCACACCTCCGCCGCGTCCACCGCACGGTCGGTGAGCTCGTCGGCGGGCAGGCCCGAGAGGGCGGCGAGCGAGCCCGGACGGAGGCGCACGCCCACGCTCCACGCCCGTGCGCTGACGTCGGTCTCGATCGCCCGGGTGCGGGCGCCGACGAGAGCCACCCGCCCCGCACGGAGCCCCTCCCCGTCGTGCTCCAGGTGGACGAGGAGGTGCGGAGCCACGTCCGGAAGGACCTTCCAGTTCGTGCGTCGGAGCTCCCGGAAGTCGACGACCGTGGCGTGCTCGACCCAGGGTCCGCTCGGGCCCCGGACCGTGTACACCCGAGCCCCGAGCGCCCCCCGCCCTGCCTCGTCCAGCGTGACCACCTCGTTCTCCTCCCCGCCCGTCGCCGGGCTCAGTCGCTCGCGGGCGCCTCCCGCGGGTCGAGCCTCGTCTCAAGCATACTCCAGGCCTTCGACGGTGCCAGTCACTCGGTCCGACGCGCGCGCTCGACCCACGCACGGATCACCGCCGCCCGGTCCTGTCCCCGCGCCACGTGCGGCAGCCGCACCTCGAGGCCGTCGTCGAGCTCCAGGGTGATTCCGCTGTGACGCCACGTCACGGCGTCGATGTGGCCCCGGAAGAGCCGCCGACGGCGGAAGGACCGGACGATCGTGATCTCCTCGCCCCGGATCGTGACCCGCGATCGCATCCGGTCCAGCGTGCCGAAGCCGAGCACCAGCGCCACGGCCGCGACCGTGAGCGTGACCGGATCGAGTCCCTGCTCGAGCAGGAGGAAGAGCGCGCCGCCACCGGTGACGAGCGCCAGCAGCGCCAGCGTCCCGGTGATCCACCGCGACATGCGGAACGTGTGCTCTCCGGATCTCACGGGCTCTGGGGGGGTGGGGCCACGCACGGCGGGCCGGACGGGCGCCTTGCCCGCCCGACCCGCCGAAAAAGGTCCGGGTCGAGCCGCTACATCGAGGAGGGCGGCACGATCCCGTTCAGGCGCATGTAGGTGACGAGGTTGCCGTAGTGCTCATAGTTGTGCGCCGAGTTGAACGCCAGGACGCCGCCGGCGGTGTTCGGGGCTCCGAAGAGCGAGACGGCGCGAGAGAGTCCGGCGTCGTTCGTCCGCGCGTAGACGCCGTCGCAGTACGCGAAGGCGGCCTGGAGCGCCTCGACGATCCCGGCCTTCGTGGTCCGCGTCTGCTCGAGGTTCTCCGAGTTCGGGCTCGACTCCCCGGCGGCGGACGAGCAGAAGGCGTACTGCGCGTTCGCGATGTGCCCGAGGAGCTCACCCATCGAGCGGACCTCGTCGGTGGGACGGAAGGCGTACAGCTCCTCGTCGAGCATTTCCGCGGTCGCGATGATGTTCGTCTTCGTGATGTCGTGCAGGCCCTTCAGCGTCGACGTCACCGTCTGGGCGGAGGCGGCGACGGGCATCATGAGCGTCAGCGCCAGGGCGGCGAACAGCGTCTTGATCTTCATCGTGGGGTCACTCTCGATCGGCGGGATACGGGGTTCGCGAGGGCCACAAGGTAGCGCGCCGTCACCCCGCTCGCAGGGATTCGATCGGGTCCACCGCGGACGCC
>CALJLC010000090.1 GCA_937982605.1 uncultured Gemmatimonadales bacterium
TGCTGAAGCGGGAGACCCACCTGCCGGTCGTGGCCGACCCGTCCCACGCCGGAGGGCGCCGGCACCTGGTGGCCCCGCTGGCGTGCGCCGCGGTCGCGGCCGGAGCGGACGGCCTGCTGGTGGAGGTGCACCCGGATCCCGAGGTCGCCACGTCGGACGGGGAGCAGTCGCTGGACCTCGGCGAGTTCGAGGCGATGATGGGCCTGCTCCGTCCCTTCGTGGCGGCCGCCGGTCGCACGTTGGCCGGAGCGACGGCGGTCGCGTAGCCCGGGCGGTCTACCCCGAGGCCGCGTCGATCCGCCGCCGGGCCTCGGCGAGCTGCGCCTCGACCGAGCGCCGCGAGGTGCCCCCGTCGGCGTCGCGCGCGTCGGTGGACGCGCGCCAGTCGAAGACGTCGTGCACGTCGGACTCGAAGACCTCGTGCTCGGCCCGGAAGTCCTCGAGCGGGAGCTCCGAGAGCGGCACCCCGCCCTCTTCCGCCCGACGCACGAGTCGGCCCACCACCTCGTGGCTCGTGCGGAAGGGGACGCCCCGGCGCACGAGGTAGTCGGCCAGATCCGTCGCGAGCAGCTGCGCGTCCATCACCGCCGACATCCGCTCGGGACGGAAGGCCGCGCTCGCCACCGCGCCCGCGACGGCCGGCAGCGTCAGCTCCAGGGTGTCCACCGTGTCGAAGAGCGGCTCCTTGTCCTCCTGGAGATCCCGGTTGTAGCTGGTGGGCAGCCCCTTGAGCAGCGTGAGCAGGCTCACGAGGCTGCCGACCAGCCGACCGGCCTTGCCGCGGGCGAGCTCGGCGACGTCCGGATTGCGCTTCTGCGGCATGAGGCTCGAGCCGGTGCTGTATCCGTCGGAGAGGCGCACGAAGCCGAATTCGAGGCTCGAGAAGAGGACGAGGTCCTCGGCCAGTCGCGACAGGTGGACGCCGATCATCGCACCGGCATACGCCAGATCGCAGATCCAGTCCCGGTCCGAGACCGCGTCCACGGAGTTCTCGCTCACACGGGAAAAGCCCAGCTCCTCCCGGATCGCCTCGCGGTCGATCGGGAACGGACAGCCCGCGATCGCGCCCGAGCCGAGGGGTAGCACCGCGGCGGCCCGGCGAGCGGCGCGGATGCGCTCCACGTCCCGCAGGAACGGAAAGAGGTGCGAGAGCGCCCACTGCCCCGCTCGGAGCGGCTGCGCCTGCTGGAGATGGGTGTAGCCCGGCATGATCACGTCGACGCCGCGTCCGGCCAGACCGTGCAGCGCATCGCACAGCCGAAGGAGCATCTCGGTCAGGCGGTCGCACGCCGCCATGCCGTAGAGCCGCACACCGGTGGACGACTGGTCGTTCCGCGAGCGCCCGGTGTGCAGCTTGCCCGCCACCGGGCCCGCCTCCTCCCCGAGCATCCGCTCGACGACGGAGTGGATGTCCTCCTCGGGCGCTTCGGCCAGCCCTTCCCGCTCGATGCGCTCGGCCACACGCGCGAGACCCCGCACGAGCGCGTCGGTCTCGTCGTCGGTGAGCGCACCGGCGCGTCCGATCGCCCGCGCCCACGCGATGCTTCCGCGTACATCCTCGCGCCAGAGCCGCGCGTCGATCCCGAGGCTCCGGTTGAACGGGACCATCTCGGGGGCCATCCCCCCCTCGAAGCGGCCGCCCCAGAGGGCGCCTCCGTCGGCAGACTCGGGTCCCTCGGGTCGGTCACCCATCGTCATCGCACGTCTCCTGCCCCCCAAAAAAAAGAGGCCCGGGGGTCAGAAGACCGACAGCTTCCCGCCAAAGCGCCGGGGGGCCGAATGCCCCGAACTCCTGCCCCCGGTCCCCTCGAGGTACCGAGTCTGTACCGCCCTTTTCGAGCGGCGATGCATGAATAT
The DNA here is from genome assembly GCA_937982605.1 of uncultured Gemmatimonadales bacterium. Taxonomy (GTDB): domain Bacteria; phylum Gemmatimonadota; class Gemmatimonadetes; order Longimicrobiales; family Gaopeijiaceae; genus UBA2589. The sequence goes on from CALJLC010000090.1 coordinate 1,858, forward strand.
GCAAGCAGGATGCATGTTGTCAACCCTGTCGTGGAGCGGCCATCGCCTCGACCCGTTCCCGGATCTCGCACAGCGTCTCGGGGTCGCGCAGGATCAGCAGAATCGTGTCGTCGCCGGCCAGCGTTCCGAGCACCTCGGGCCACTCCTCCCAGTCGATCGCGGCGGCGACGGTCTGCGCTCCCCCCTTCATCGTGCGGACGATCAGGAAGCGGTCGACGCCGTCGGCGCTGTGAAAGAGCGTGGGCAGGAGCGACTCGAGCGAGGGCGTGCTGTCCCACTCCTCCGGCGAGGAGTAGAACCCGACGCCGTCGGCGCCCGGGACCTTCACCAGACGGAGCTCCCGCATGTCCCGGGACAGCGTCGCCTGGGTGACCTCCGTGCCCTCCTCCTGCAGCAGCTCGCGAAGCGCCTCCTGACTCGTCACCCGGTGGCTCCGGATCGTCTCGAGGATCTGGCGATGCCGCTCGCGCTTGCTCATGCGACGGCGTCGTCCACCAGAGCGCGGACGCGCTCGGGCTCGAAGCCGACGCTCCGCTCGACCTCCTCTCCGTCCCGGAAGAGGATGAGCGTCGGGATGCTGCGGATCCCGTAGCGCGTCGCCACCTCCGGGGCGCGGTCGGTGTCGACCTTGGCCACGAGCACGCGCCCGATGTGCCGGTACGCGATCTCGTCCACGATCGGCGCCACCATCTTGCACGGCGCGCACCAGTCGGCGTAGAAGTCGACGAGGACGGGGGCCTCGCTCTCCAGCACCGTGCCCTCGAAGTCGTCTTCGGCCACCTTCACGGGCCGATCGAGCAGCATCGGCTTCGAGCACGCGCTGCACTCCGGCCGATCCGCCGCCTGCACCAGATCGACGCGGTTCATCTCCCCGCAGAAGCCGCACCGCAGCTTCACCGCCACGTCCCGTGTTCCTCCGGTCACGACCGAGCGCTCCGTTCGTTGTCTTGCTCCGTCCTGGCCGAAAGATACCTCAGAACAGGTCGTACTTGGCGCGCAGCATCGTGAAGCGGCCGATCCGCGGCACGCCGGGGAACGAGCGGTACTTGTTGTCGAACAGGTTGCTCATCGAGAGCTGCAGCGTGGCTCGCGTGTTCGGGATGTCGTAGCCCGCGGTCAGGTCGAAGAGCGCCACGGCGTCGACCGTGCCGCCGAAGTCGGCGGAGAAGGCCTCGAACTCGGAGTTGGCCCGCATCCGGACGGAGGCGTTGAAGCCCCGCGCCAGGTTCCGGTACGCGAGGCTGATCGCGCCCTTGTGCTGCGGCGCGTTCAGCGAGATCGGCGCACCGTCCGCGATCTCGAACTGGTCGTCGCTCACGTACGAGTACGTGCCGCCGAGCGTCCACTCGTCGGTGAGGAACGCCTGGAAGGAGATATCACCGCCGTAGAGGGTGATGTCGCCGACGTTGCGGTAGGAGACCACGAGGTCGGCCCCCTGCGCGGGCACGTCGGCCGCGCCGAGGACGCCGAGCGGGAGAGGATTGGGGTTCCCGTTCTCGTCGACGCCACCCGCCCGGGCGAGCGCGGCCGCGTTGGCCGGACCGACGATCGGCGTCAGATACGTCTCGAGATCCGCCGGGTTGAAGAAGTAGATCGGCGTCTGCGCCAGCAGCGGCGAGACGAAGTCGTTCTTGGTCGTCCGGTAGACGTCCACCGCGATCGAGACGCGGTTGTTGATCACGCCGGTGTAGCCGAGCTCGATCGTCTCGGTGTTCGACTCGAGCGTCGACGGAATGTCGGGGATGTTCAGCGTGGCCAGCGGCGAGACGCTGTTGTCGTTCACGTCGAGCGCGAGCCGGGCCACTTCGCCGTCGTTCGACGGCGCGTTGGCGAGGAGAAGGCCGGCGGTCGGTGCATTGATCGCTCCGGCCTGCTGCAGCACGCCGACCCAGTACTGCCACATCGTGGCGTGGTCCGCGGGCACGATCTGGCTCGGCCCACCCAGCCCCGCCGGCGTGAACGGCGAGCGCATCCACTCGAAGGTCCCGTCCGGCCCGCGCGGGGACCAGCCGTTGACGCCCGAGCCGTACGCGCGCGAGGTGAAGCCCAGCCCGCCGAGCGGGTCGGGGGCGAAGCCGCCCGAGATGTCGAGGAAGAAGTTCAGCGCGGTGGGCGTCGAGAAGGCGGAGTTGTAGGTGAGTCGGATGCCGCTGTTCTCGTCGGGCTTGAAGACCAGCGCGGCCCGCGGCGAGAAGACGTTGTCCGGCAGCACCGAATGCGAGTCCATGCGTCCGGCCACGATCACGTCGAGCTGGGGGGAGATCGCGGTCTTGGACTGCAGGTAGATGCCCCACTCGTCCATCTCGTCCATGTCCTCGTACGACCCGTAGATCCGACCCGCCGACGCCGGCTTGGTGCCGAAGTAGTCGAAGCCGTACGTGAAGTCCTGACGCCCGTCCGCCACCGTGAAGCCGTGCTGGATCTGACCCACCGTGAGGTTGGAGTCGTCCACGAGGTTCACACCGTCGCGCAGGAGGAAGGAGTCACCCGAGTTGCTGCGGTTGTAGTAGCCCTGGGCGAAGAGCCGGCCCTTGCTGACGCGCGCCTGGAAGAAGTCGTAGACCCAGTCCCCGGTCTGCCCGGCTCCGAGCCCGGTGAGCTCGATGCCCGACGACGTGTTGCGGCCGTACGTGGCCACGAAGCGACCGTCGTCCGTGTACTGCCAGTCGACCCGGGCCTCCATGCTCCATCGCGTGATGTCGAAGTCCCGGTCTCCGATCCGCCCGCACGCCTCGGTGGCTTCCGCGGCCGTCAGACCACGGGCGAGCTTGTCGGCCTGGCAGAGCGCGGGGTTGTTGTCCGCGAATTCCCGCGCCTCCGCCTCCGACGGATCGATGTACGTCCATTCCTTGCCGCTCAGGTACTGCCCGGACACCTTCACGCCCACGTCCTCGGAAAGGAGGAAGGCCGAGCGGAAGGCGCCCTGGAAGGCCGTGGGCGAGTTCCACTGCTTGGTCCCGCCCCCGACGATCACCGACGTCCCCTGATCGTCGAGCGGCGACTTGGTGATGAGGTGGACGACGCCGTTGGCGGTGTTCGGGCCGTACGGCGCCGACCCGGGCCCGAGCACCACCTCCATCCGGTCGAGGTCCTCGTCGATCGTCGGAATGAAGTGCATCAGGTTGACGCGGAGCGACGGCACCCCGGCGAGCCGGTAGTCCGACAGCATGTGCAGGGCGCCCGAGAAGATGTTGTTGAAGCCCCGCACCACGATGTTCGAGTTCTGCAGGCCGGTCGTGATGACGTCGACCCCGGGAGCTTCACGCAGGTAATCCGCGGAATTGAACGTCGCTCGCTCCGAGATCTCGAGGCTGCTGATGACGTCGGTGGTCGCGGGCTGCTCGCCGACCGTGACCGCCAGGCCGGTGAGCGCTGCCGCCTGCGTGGGCACCGTGATCTCGACCGCGGTCGTTTCACCCGCCGACACCGCCACGTTGGTGTACGACGTCGTCTGGTGCCCGATTCGAGTGACCACCAGATCGTAGGTACCGGCCGGGACCGAGATGCTGAAGCGCCCCTGACCCCCCGTCACCGACTGGAACTCGCCTCCGGAGCCCCGGATCACGACATCCGCGGCGTTGATGACCTGACCGGACTCGTCCGTGACCAGGCCGGAAAGCGTCCCGTTCTGGGCGTGCGCCGGCACCGCCAGCGCGAAGAGAAGGGAGAGAGCTGCCGCGAGCGAAGCTGAAGCCCGGATGCGCATGCGTACCTCGAGGTTCGGTGTGGCGACGTTGCCCTGAAGCTGCGGCAAGCTACGCGGCGTAACGTTTCAATTGCAAACAGTTTTCTCCGCGCCCGGGGCCTCCGTGGCGAGCGGGAAACGGGCCCGCGGGGGCCCCCCATCGGGGCTCCCGGCTGGCTCTCGCCGGCGTGGCGCCGCAAGATGGCCGACATGGCCGCCGACCTCTTCCGCTTCGCACGCCTCGACGAGGCGCGCGACCGCCTCCTGCCCTACCTCCAGCGCACCCCGCTGCTCCGCTCCGCCTACCTGTCGGAGCGCTTCGGCACGGACGTCTGGCTGAAGTGCGAGAACCGGCAGAAGACCGGGGCGTTCAAGGTTCGAGGCGCACTCAACCGACTGCGCACCCTGACGGAGGAGGCGAAGGCGCGCGGCGTCGCGACGATCTCGGCCGGCAACCACGCCCAGGCCGTCGCCTGGGCGGCTACGGCGGCGGGCGTCTCGAGCGTCGTGGTGATGCCGGAGCATGCCTCCCCGCTCAAGGTGCGCCGGAGCCGCGAGTACGGCGCGGAGGTGATCCTCCACGGGGACGCGGCCCAGGCCTTCGCGCGGGTGCACGAGATCTGCGAGGAGCGAGGCCTCACCTTCCTGCATCCGTTCGACGACGAGGAGGTGGTGGCGGGCCACGCGTCGTGCGGGCTGGAGATCCTCGAGGAGCTTCCGGCGGCGGGGACGATCGTCGTTCCGGTGGGAGGGGGCGGGCTGACGTCGGGGATCTGTGCCGCGGTTGCCGCGACGGGGTCCGAGGCCGAGGTCTGGGGCGTCGAGCCGGCCGGTGCCGCCGCCATGCACGAGAGTCTCCGACGGGGGCGCGCGGTCCACCTCGAGCGGGTGCTCACGGTGGCCGACGGACTGGCCGCGCCGATGGCCGGGGAGCTGAACCACGCGATTCTCGCCGAGGTCGCCCAGGGCGTCGCGGTGGTGGACGACGCCGCCATCGTGCGCGCGCTCCACGACCTGGCCGAGACCGTGGGGGAGCACGTCGAGCCGTCCGCCGCCGCGTCGCTGGCCGGGCTCGCCTCCGGCGAGATCCCCTTCCGCGCCGATCGACCGGTGGTGCTGGTGCTGAGCGGCGGCAACGCGACCGAGGAGGAGCTCCGGGGGCTCTACGCCCGGTTCGGGGTGGGGAGCGCCGGGGCCGGCACCTGAGCGGAGGGCGGGCCGCCCGTCACTCGACGTCGACCAGCTCGAGTCGGAAGACGAGCGTGGCGCCGGGCGGGACGTCCCCGCGCCCGCCCGAGCCGTACCCGAGGTGCGGAGGAACCACCAGCCGCCGCACGCCGCCGCGGCGCATCCCCACGATGCCCTCGGTCCAGCCCCGGATCACCTCGTTGCCCCCCAGCCGCAAGTGGAACGGGTCTCCCCCCAGGCTCGCGTCGAAGACGGTTCCGTCGGGGAGCCAGCCGACGTAGTGGATCCACACGCGGCTCGTCCGGCGGGCCGCCGGCCCCTCGCCCTCGGTGACGTCCTGCAGGTAGAGCCCCGAGCGGGTCCGCTCGAACGCCGAGAGGTCGATCTCGAGCTCCGGCGCGTAGAAGAGCATGGTCGGGTCCGAGGGAGCGGGTGCGGCGTCCCCGGCCTCGGGGCCCGAGCCGGCGCATGCCGCCACGACGAGGATCCCGCCACCGAGAAACGTCCCGACGAGCGCGCGCTTGCGGCGCGGGCGCATCCTCACGTGCGCGGACGCTCGAAGACGATCCGGCCGTCGACGACGGTCAGGACGACCGGGATGTCCTTGAGCTCGCTCGGGTCGACCGCGAAGGGATCACGCTCGAGCACGGCCAGATCCGCCAGGTACCCGGGCGCCAGGCGACCCTTGTACGCCTCCTCGCCGGCGACCCATGCGTTGTTGACCGTGTACGCACGCAGCGCCGTCTCGACGTCGATCCGCTCCTCGGGAAACCAGCCTCCCTCGGGCGTCCCGTCGACGGTCTGCCGGGTCACGGCCGCGTAGATCCCGTGCATCGGATTCGAGGTGTACCACGCGGCGTTCGTGCCCGGCCAGTCGCTTCCGAAGGAGAGGAGGACGCCGGCGTCGTGGAGCGTCCGGAAGGCGTACGCCCAGCGGCCGCGCTCCCCGATGCGCTCCTCCATCCACCGCATGTCGTCGATGGTGTGATAGGGCTGCATCTCCGCGATGATGCCGAGCTCCGCCTGCCGGCGGGCGGTCGCTTCGTCTCGGATCACCTGGTTGTGGATGATGGCGAAGCGGCGGCCCTCCCTCGGTCCGTTGACCCTCTGGACCTCCTCGTAGATGTCGAGGATGCGGTCGATCGCCTCGTCGCCGATCGCGTGGACCCGCGGATTGAAGCCGGCCGAGTCGGCGCCGAAGACGAGCCTGCGCATGTTGCCCTCGGGCATGAACCCCGACCCGTCGTCCGTGACGTAGCCCGTGTTGGTCGGGTTCCGCCACTCGCCGCGCACGCCGGTGGTGAGGTACGGCTCGTAGAAGCGGGCCGAGGAGCCGCCCATGATCCCGTCGACGAATCCCTTGAGGCCCTGATAGCGGACCCAGCGATCCCCGAAGCCTTCCGTGATCCCGGCGTCGCGCATCTCGTCCCAGGTGTCGAGGACCATGCGCATGTTGACCCGGGAGGTGAGCTCGCCCGTCTCGCGCAGGCGGTGGTACACCTCGACCTGCTCGGGCGGGGTGATGTCGAAGAAGGTGGTGACGCCGTGCTCGGCCAGCCGGGCCAGCGCGATCCGCGCCTCGGCCAGCTTCTGCTCCATCGTCTTGGGCGGGATGGCGGCCCGGATGCGCCCCGCCACCTCCGCGCTCACCCGCCCCGTCGCGGCACCGGCCCGGCACTCCACGCCGCGTTCCACCGGAGCCTCCGCCGCCGAGCAGCCGATCCCGGCCGCGGCGAGCGCGGCCCCGTTGGCCAGGTGCAGCGAACGGTCCCAGTTCCACAGGATCGCCGGGTTGTCGGGCGTGACCGGGTCGATCAGCGTGCGATCCGGATCGAAGGTGCCCGACGCGATCCCCTCCTCGGCCTCGCGGCCGGTCGAGCTCATCGCCCACTGCTCGTAGGCACCCCACATCCCGCCGGTCATCCACGCGCCGTCGGGGAGCCGTTCGGCCGCCTGCCCGACCGCGTCGACCATCCCCTCCGCGTCGGAGACCGCGAGGAGGTTGACGCCCAGGAGGAGCTCGCCGGCGCGGTTGAAGTGCGTGTGGTTGTCGATGAAGCCGGGGGTCACGAATCGACCCTGCAGGTCCACCACCCGACTCTCGGGGCCGCGCAGCGCCAGGGCCGCCGCGTCCTCGCCGACGACGACGATCCGGTTGCCCCTCACCGCCAGCGCTTCGGCGTAGGGGCTCGCTTCGTCGCCGGTCCAGAGCCGGCCCGAATGCAGGATGAGATCGGCGGGCTCCCCGGCGCTTTGCGCCGCTACGGGGCGCGGGGGTGTCGCCGTCACGGAGGTCGCGGCCAGCGCCAGCGCGAGCGCGACTCGGAGCGCGCGCTTCCGCGGCGGCGGGGAGAGGGAGGTTCGAGGCGTCATGGGCGCACCGGGCACGGGGGTCGGGCGTCAGACTACCGACCCCGGATCGGGAGGAGCAAGCGTCCGGGGCGCGCCCCCGGAGGATCAGCCCAGACGGGTGTCGGGTCCTTCCAGGTCCTCGGGCTCCAGGAGGAACGGCATGCCCAGGACCGCTCCACTCACCAGCAGCGCCAGAACGCCCAGGCCGACCAGGGGGGTCCACCACGGGCAACGGCACCAGCCCATGACGATCGCGACCTCGGAGGCCACGACGCCGACGAGCAACAGGGCTGCGAGCCATCCCTCGGGCAGCTTCACCGGCTCACTCCACAATGACGAATCCCGACGAACTCCTGACCGCCCCACCCGCCGAATCGTTAAGCAGGGTCTGCGCGGCCCGGGCGCCTCCGCAAGGATTCTAGCCGGATGTTTCCCACGGCGGTGATGGACCGCTGCAACAATCCGGCGACGATCTCGGGACGGGGCGATGTCGCTGCGGATCATGCAAGATGCTGTGGATCAACGACTTGGACCGCCTTGCCGGGGGTCGCCGCCACCCGGCATGTGTCTTGCCCGTGCGGTCCCCCGGACGCGTGCATGCTCGAACCCCCAATGACGCCCGAGGCCCACGTGAAGCGAGTGGTACTGACGATCGCGGCCGCATCCCTGCTGGGTGCGCCGATCCAGGCACAGACGAACATCACCCAGTTCGCCACCTTCTCGGACCGGGAGACCGTCCTGTACCTGCCGTTCGCCGTCCTGGGCTCCGGCGTCTTCGAGATCAGCACCTCCTTCGGCGTCCCGCTCGTCATCGACCCCCACATCCGGCTGTACCGGAACGCCTGCACCGACGGCGCCTGCCTCGGTGCCGGGATCGGGTCGAGCAACAACTCGGGCTTCCTGGACCTGAACGTGAACTCCTACCTGTCGGTGGGCCTCGCGGCCGGCGAGTACACGGTCGCGATGTCGGTGTGGGATTTCACGGACGCCGAGGCCCGAGCGGGCAATGCCGGCTTCGACGACACGACCGGCTGGTTCTCGATCCAGCCGACGAACTGCGACGACGTCGACGCACTCCCGTGCTTCTACCGCACGACGATCGCCTCCGAGACGGGCGTGGCGGTCGCGCAGGGGACCTCGGTCCCGGAGCCGGTATCGGCGCTGCTGCTGGGCACGGGCCTTCTCGGCCTCGCGTTCGTCCGGCGGCGTGAGCAGGACGGCGAGGACGCCTGACCCCCAACGTCCCCGCCGCACGTGAGAGGCCCCTTCGGCAACCCAGCCGAGGGGGCCTTTCTCGTTGATGCCACCGCGGCGGAAGGGGTCGTGAGCCGGGACGTCGCGAACGGCCCTGCACTGGGGCGGGAGGGCTCGAACCTCCAACCTCCTGGTTAACAGCCAGGCGCTCTGCCGATTGAGCTACACCCCATCGAGCGAAAACGGCCGCGACCCCCGGGGGTCGCGGCCGTCTCGTCGTGCTGTCGTCGTCAGCTAGACGATCCGGAAACCGCACCCCCGGGCGGGGCCGCGATTCGGATTCGGATTCGGATTGCCAGCGACGTTTCGCATGACAGGAGTCTCGCGCCCGCGCCGGGGAGCGTCAACGCCCCGGCGCGTCTCGATCGTGAATCGGGAGATCAGCCCTCGATCGCCTTGAGGGCGGCCACGGTCGACGTCACGTGCTCGGCGCTCGTCTCGAGCGCGGCCTGCTCGTCGGCGTCGAGCTCGACCTCGATGATCTTCTCGAGCCCGTTGGCGCCCAGGAGGCACGGGACGCCGAGGAAGAGGTCGTTGAAGCCGTACTCACCCTGGAGCCAGGCGGCGCACGGAAGGATGCGGCGCTTGTCCTTGACGATCGCCTCGGCCATCTGCACGGCGGCGGCCGCCGGGGCGTAGTAGGCGCTGCCGGTCTTGAGGTACGCCACGATCTCGCCCCCGCCCTTGCGGGTGCGCTCGACGAGCGCGTCGATGCGGTCCTGGGCCATCAGCTGGGTGAGCGGGATGCCGCTCACGGAGGTGTAGCTCGCCAGGGGGACCATGGTGTCGCCGTGCCCGCCGAGGACGAGCGCCTGGATGTCCTCGATGGAGACGTCGAGCTCCAACGCGATGAACGAACGGTAGCGCGCCGTGTCGAGCACGCCCGCCATCCCGATCACGCGCTCGCGAGGGAAGCCGGAGGCCTCCAGGGCCACCTGCGCCATCACGTCGAGGGGGTTGGTGACCATGATGATGATGGAGTCGGGCGCGACCCGCTTGATCTCGTTCGTCACCGAGCGGATGACCCCGGCGTTGGTCTTCAGCAGGTCGTCGCGGCTCATCCCCGGCTTCCGCGCGATCCCCGCCGTGACGATGAAGATCTCGGAGCCTTCGCAGGAGTCGTAGTCGTTGGCTCCGTAGACACGGGAGTCGAAGCCCTCGATCGGGGCGCTCTCCCACTGGTCGAGACCCTTCCCCTGGGGGATCCCCTCGGCGATGTCGACGAGGATGACTTCCTTGGCGAGCTCCTTCTGGGAGAGGAGCTGCGAGCACGTGGCTCCCACGTGGCCCGCACCGACGACCGTGATCTTCTTGGCGCTCATGAAAAACGTCCGCTCCGCGGCTGGCTGGGGTCAGGTTGGTCCGACGACCGCGTGAGTATAACGAGCCCCACGGGCAGGTCTACCTCACGGCGGAGGCGCGCTCCGCGGCCGGTCTCGCGTGGAGGGCCCGCCGCCGGTAGTGTCGGCTGCTCACCGCCGTTCCTTGTCCCGCGGTCGGTCGAGGCCTCGTCGCTCCCGCGATGGGGGAGCGAGGCGCTCGCAGGGGCCCCGGAGAGCCGGCTTCAGCTCCGCTGCCGAAGGCGAAGGGGCCCCCGCGCGGGCCCCCTACCCACCCGTCTGCGAGAGCGCGACGAGTCCCCCCGATCCGCTGTCCGAGCCCTGGATCAGGTAGTGCCGCTCCGGCTTGATCTCGAGCGTTCGGCGGATGTGCGGCACGAGGTCCTCCCCGGCCCGCAGCGGGTCGCGGAGGTTCGTCTGGATCGAGCCGAAGAGGCACGGTCGAAGCTGGCCGTCCGCGGTGAGGCGCATGCGGTTGCACCGGTCGCAGTAGTTGTGGCTCATCGGCGTGATGACGCCGATCGTGCCGGGCGCTCCCTCGAAGCGGAAGTAGCGCGCCGGTCCGTTGCCGAAGGGCCCGGAGACCGGGTCGAGGGCTTCGATCCGACGGATCCGGTCCAGCGCTTCGGTGCAGGAGACGAACTGGTTGGCGGAGAGGTCGAGGTTGGCGCCCGTCGGCATCATCTCGATGAAGCGGACGTGCCAGGGGCGCTCGCGGGTGATCTCGGCGAACTCCTCGATTTCGTCGTCGTTCTGCCCGCGGATGAGTACGACGTTGATCTTGATCGGGGAGAAGCCGATGCGCTCGGCGGCGTCGAGCCCCTCCATGATCTTCGGATAGGAGCCCGGACGACGCGCGATCTCGTCGACGCGGTCCGGGCGCAACGAGTCGAGCGAGACGTTCAGGCGCTGCACGCCCGCCGAACGGAGCGCCTCGGCGTGCTCCGCGAGCAGCACGGCGTTGGTGGAGAGCGAGAGGTCCTCGATCTCCGGCACGTCCGCGATCATCCGCACCAGGTCGGGGAGGTCCCGGCGGACGAGGGGCTCGCCACCCGTGATGCGAACGCGGCGCAGCCCCATGCCGGCCATCGTGCGAACGATCCGCTCGATCTCCTCGTAGGTGAGCAGCTCGTCGCGCTTGAGCCAGGGCAGCCCCTC
>CALJLC010000091.1 GCA_937982605.1 uncultured Gemmatimonadales bacterium
AAAGATGGGGTGCCGGGCGCCGGTTCTCCATTGGAGTACCGGGAAGCCGTGACGGAAAGGGTCGTGACGTCTAGCTTCCGCGCGACTCAGGCCCCGACGCAGGAGCAGATGCCCAGGAAGCGCCCCGCCCGCGCGGAGCACGATCGCACGCAGCCGGACGGCGGCGGCCCGGGCGGACCCCTCCCGCTCCTGATCCCGGTCGCCCTGGCCGGCGGGATCGCGCTGCTGACGCTCACGGCGAGGGTCTCGGCCAACCCGCTCCTGACCCGCGCCTTCCTGGGCGCGGCGGGGTTCGTGGGGCTCTGGACCGCCGTGCTGGCGCTCCGCGGCGGCGCGCCCGGAAGGGCGGTCGAGTCGACCGTCCGGCCACAGCACTGGATCCAGGCGTGCTGCCAGCTCGCGGTGCTCCTCTACTGGGGATGGTACTGGCGGCCCGTCTACGACATGGCGGTCCTCTTCGCCGCGCAGCTCGCCTTCGCCTATGCCTTCGGGATGCTCCTGCGCTGGACGCGCGGCGAGCGCTACGGCCTCGGCTTCGGCCCCGTGCCCATCATCTTCAGCATCAACCTCTTCCTCTGGTTCCGGGACGACTGGTTCTGGCTCCAGTTCCTCATGATCGGCGTGGGCTTCCTCGGCAAGGAGCTCGTGCAGTGGCAGCGGGACGGGAGGCGGGTCCACGTCTTCAACCCGTCGGCCTTCGCGCTCGGCCTCTTCTCGCTGGTGCTCATCGCCACGGGCACGACGGAGCTCACCTGGGGCCGGGAGATCGCGTCGACGCTCACGCTGGCGCCGAACATCTATCTGTACCTGTTCCTCGTGGGGCTGGTCGTGATGCACTTCTTCGCGATCACCCTCATCGCGGGTACGGCCGCGGCGGTCCTCTTCGGGCTGAGCGCGGCGTGGAGCGCATGGTCCGGCGTCCCCTACTTCGTCGACTCGGAGATCCCGGCGGCGGTCTTCCTCGGGTTGCACCTCCTCGTGACCGACCCCTCGACCTCGCCTCGGACGCCGACCGGCAAGGCGATCTTCGGCGGGCTCTACGGAGTCGGCGTCTTCGCCCTGTATGCGCTGCTCGGCGCATTCGGCGCGCCGACCTTCTACGACAAGCTGCTGTGCGTGCCGCTGCTCAACCTCTCCGTGCGCGGCATCGACGGGCTGGTGCGGCGGCTGCGCCCCGGAGCGGTCGCGGCGGTGGCCGGCGTCACCGCCGGCTCGGCGCGGCTCCTCGCGCCGGTCGGGCGGGTCAACCTGGCGCACATGGCCGTCTGGATCGCCTTCTTCGCGACGATGACCGCGCTCGGCCGAACCGACGGGCGGCACCCGGGCGACGCGCTCCCCTTCTGGGAGGAGGCGTGCGCCGAGGGGCGGCCGACCGCGTGCGAGCGCCTCGTCTCCATCGAGTCGACGTACTGTCGGGACAACTCGGCGTGGGCGTGCAACGAGCTCGGAATCCACTACCGCACGGGACGGGTGGTGGAGGCGGACGCCGAGCTCGGCGCGGAGTACTTCGCCCGCGCCTGCGAGCTGCGTTTCCAGCCGGCCTGCCTTAACCTGCTCGCCCCGGACCGCGCCCTCCGGACCGACCCGCGCACGCTCGACCTCCGGCTCCTCCTCCGGGAAGGTGGGCTCAACCTCATGGAGATGCCCGAGTCGGAGCTCCTCGCCCGGGCGTGCGAACACGCGTGGGGCTTCGCGTGCGATCGGCTGGCGGCGGCGAGTTGAGCTCCGCGGCGCATCGTCGGACCGCCTCCGGCTCGGCCGGCGTGATCGTGGGGGCGGCCGTCCTCGTCCTGGCGGTCTGGGGGTCGCTCCTCCTCTCGGCCCGCGGAGGTACCCGGGCGGCCGCGCCGGAGCCGCCCGGCCCGGCCCTGCCCTCGGCGCTCGACGGATACCGGGCCGACCTCGGGTACCTTCCCGACGACTCGACCCTCGGCTTCGTCGAGATCCCCGGTGGGCCGTTCACGATGGGCAGCGACCCGCGCGTCGACCCGATGGCCTTCGAGATCGAGCGGTGGAGCCGCGAGCGCCTTCAGGGCGTCGTCGAGCTGCCGACGTTCCGACTGGCCCGCACCGAGGTGACCGTGGCGCAGTACGCCGCCTTCGTGCGGGACGCCGGACACCCGGTCGTGGACGCCCGCGCGCTCGACGCGCCGCCCGACCGGCCGGTGGCCTTCGTGTCGTGGACGGACGCGCTGGCGTACGCCCGGTGGCTCGACGCCACGCTGCGGGCACGCCGGGACGCCCTCCCGCCCGCGCTCGGCCGGCTCGTGGCCTCGGGGTGGACGGTGACGCTGCCGAGCGAGGCTCAGTGGGAGAAGGCGGCGCGCGGCGGCGACGGCCGGATCTGGCCGTGGGGAGGGGAGCCCCGCGCGGACCGAGCCCGCTTCGGCACCGGAAGCACGGCGCCGGTGGGCTCCTTCCCCTGCCCCGAGTGTCCCTTTCCGCTCGCCGACATGGCGGGCAACGTCTGGGAGTGGACGCGCAGCCCGTTCCAGCCCTACCCGTGGACCGAGTCGGACGACGAGGAGACGCTCGACGCCGAGGCGCTCTGGGTCATGCGTGGCGGCTCCTTCGGGGATCCGCCACAGCACGTGCGCGCGGCCAACCGGGGAGGCGCCGACCCGGGCGCACGTCGAGCCTTCATCGGATTCCGCGTGGCGCTCACACCACCGTAGGCGGGGCCCCGGGCCGAGGGGGCCTCACGCCGGCGCCGCGGCGGCCCCGGAGGCGACCAGCCGCCGGATCTCGTCGGCGGCGTAGCCGAGCTCACCCAGGACTTCCACGGTGTGCTCACCCGGCGCGGGCGGGGCGCGCTCCGCCCTCGGGCGGGCACCGCCGATGCGCAGCGGAAGCGCCACGTCCCGGTACCCTTCGAGGGGCGGCGACTCGGGGGCGCCCAGCATGCCCGCCGCCTCGACCTGCGCGTCGTCGGCCACGTCCCGGATCGACTGGATCGCCGACGCGGGCACCGAAGCCTTCCTCAGCCGGTCGAGCAGCGCCTCCGACGTGAGCACGGCCGTCCGCGCCTCGACGATCGGATCGAGCTCGGCGCGGTGCGCCACCCGCGAGGGATTGGTGGCGAAGCGCTCGTCGTCGGCGAGGCCGTCCAGCTCGAGCGCGCCGCAGAGGCGGGCGAAGATCGCGTCGTTGCCCGCGGCGATCATCACGTGCCCGTCCGAGGTCCGGAAGGCCCGGTACGGCGCGATCGAGCCCAGGCTCGAGCCCATCGGACCCGGGACGTCGCCGGTGGCCAGGTAGCCCATGAGATGGTAGGAGACCCACGCCAGCGAGGTGTCGAGCAGAGATACGTCCAGCGCCGCGCCCTCGCCGGTGGCGTCCCGGGTGCGCAGCGCCCCGAGGACGGCGATGGCCCCCCACATCCCGGTGCCGAAGTCGACCACCGAGCCCCCGACGCGGGTCGGCTCCCCGTCGGGCTGCCCGGTCACGGAGACGATCCCCGCGTACGCCTGCATGAGCGGATCGTAGCCCGGCTGATCCGCCATCGGGCCGGTGGGTCCGTACGCGGAGATCGAGAGGTGGACGACGTCCTTCCGCCAGGCGCGTACCGACGCGTAATCGATGCCGAGCCGGGCGGCGGCGGCCGGCCGGGACGCCTGGAGGAACACGTCGCTGGCCGAGGCGAGTCGCCGCAGCACCTCCATGCCGTCGGAGTGCTTCAGATCCAGGATGACGCTCCGCTTGCCCCGGTTGGCCGAAAGGAAGAGCGTGCCGTCCTCACCCCAGAAGGGAGGCCCCCACGCCCGACCCAGATCCCCGCCGGGCGGCTCGACCTTCACGACGTCCGCCCCGAGGTCGGCCAGGATCTGGGCGCAGAACGGACCGGCCAGGTTCTGCGTGACGTCGCAGACCCGGACGCCCTCGAGGGGCCGCGGCCACGCCCGTTGCCTCATCGATCGCTCCTGGAACACCGCCGGGAATCGTCTGGAGGCAGGAAGATGACCGAAGGGGGGTCGGCGTGCACCCTGTACACGCTTCCCGGGTCACCCCAGCTTGCCGGACCGCCCGAACGCCCGTCCAGGAGCCCGTGCATGCGCTTCCGATCCACCGTGATGAAGCTGGCGCTCGTCGTCGCGGCAGCCGCGCCCCCGCTCGCGTGCGACGCGCAGAACCGTCCGGGTCAGGGGCGCCAGCCGACGCTGCCGCCTCCGACGATCCTCGAGTACCGGCCGCAGTCGACGCTGGTGGTGCCCGAGCACGAGGTGCCCCGCGCGCGGTTCCCGGTGGTGGACATCCACGGCCACCCGCCCACCCTCGACAACCGCGATGCGATCCAGCGGGTCGTGTCTGCGATGGACGAGCTCAACATCGGCGTCATGGTGCAGGCCCGGCCCAGCTCCGGCGCTCGCCTCCGCAGCCAGATCGAGGCGGTCCGCGAGGCCGGGTACGCCGACCGCTTCGTCTTCTTCGCCTCGCTCGACCTCTCGAGCGTCGGGCCCGGGTCGGGCGCCCGCATCGCCGCGCAGCTCGAGGAGGACGTCGCGGCGGGCGCAGTCGGCATCGGCGAGATCGGCAAGTCGTTCGGGCTCTTCACCCGGAAGGCCGACGGCACGCGTCTGCAGATGGACGATCCGGAGCTCGACGTCGTGTGGGAGACCGCCGCCCGGCTGGGGATTCCGGTCTTCGTGCACACCGCCGACCCACCCGAGTTCTTCGAGCCCCTCGACTACACGAACGAGCGCTGGCTGGAGCTGGCGCTCTTCGAGAACCGTCGGTTCATGGACCGCGACCGCTTCCCGGCCTTCGACG
>CALJLC010000092.1 GCA_937982605.1 uncultured Gemmatimonadales bacterium
CCGAGCAGGGGCCGCACGGTCCCGTGTCGGCCATCTGCCAGAAGTTATCCTTGTCCCCGAGGCGATAGATGCGGTTCGGCGGCAGCCCGATGTCGTCGGCCCAGAGGGCGGCGGCCTCGTCGTCCGAGTGGTGGACGGTGGCGTAGATCCGCTCCGGGTCGAGCCCGTACGTCTCCGTGAGGAGCTCGAAGGCGTAGCGGACGGCGTCCCGCTTGAAGTAGTCGCCGAAGGAGAAGTTGCCGAGCATCTCGAAGAAGGTGTGGTGGCGGGTCGTGCGGCCCACCTCCTCCAGATCGTTGTGCTTCCCCCCGGCGCGCACGCACTTCTGCGACGTCACGGCACGCCGGAAGCCCGGATCCTCCTGACCCAGGAAGACGCGCTTGAACTGCACCATGCCGGCGTTGGTGAAGAGCAGCGTCGGGTCGTCGGCGGGCACCAGCGACGAGCTGGGCCTGACCTCGTGACCTCGCTCCCGGAAGAAGTCGAGGAATCGGCTGCGGATCTCGGCGGTCTTCATCGAAACATGGGCCCGCGCGGGCCACTCTCGGGTCGGGTCATACACCACGGCGACTCGGGTGCGCCCCCGCGGACGCGCCGACTCGGGGCAGAACGCGAAAGATAAGGGCCCCGGAACGATCTGTCGTCCGGGGCCCGGGCGGCTCGGCCGTCACGCCTCCCGCCGATCGTTCCGGTCTCCCGGGCCCGAAGCCCGGACCGGTCCGACGGTCAGTCGGAGTCGTTCCCCGAGTCGTCGTCCTCGTCGACCTCGACCGAGTGCTCCCCACCCGGCATGGGCGGGAGCGAAAGCTTGTCGCGCAGCTTCGTCTCGATCTCGACCGCGATGTCCTGGTTCTCGGCGAGGAAGACCTTCGAGTTCTCCTTGCCCTGACCGAGCCGCAGGTCACCGTACGAGAACCACGAGCCGGACTTGTCGACGATGCCGTTCTCGACGCCGAGGTCGATGAGCAGACCGGTGTGGCTGACGCCCTCGTTGTACTGGATGTCGAACTCGGCCTGTCGGAAGGGCGGCGCGCACTTGTTCTTCACGACCTTCACACGAGTCCGGTTCCCCACGACGTCCTGCCCGTCCTTGATCGCTCCGATGCGACGGATGTCGAGCCGAACCGAGGCGTAGAACTTGAGCGCGCGCCCGCCCGACGTCGTCTCGGGGCTGCCGAACATCACGCCGACCTTCTCCCGGATCTGGTTGGTGAAGATCACCGCCGTGTGCGACCGGTTCACCGCGCCGGTCAGCTTGCGCAGTGCCTGGCTCATGAGGCGCGCCTGCAGCCCGACGTGCGAGTCGCCCATCTCACCCTCGATCTCCGCCCTCGGCACGAGCGCGGCGACGGAGTCGATGACCACCACGTCGATCGCGTTGCTCCGGATCAGCACCTCGGCGATCTCGAGGGCCTGCTCCCCGGTGTCCGGCTGGGAGACGAGCAGGTTGTCGACGTCCACCCCGAGCTTGCGGGCGTACGTCACGTCGAGCGCGTGCTCGGCGTCGATGAAGGCGGCGATGCCCCCCTTCTTCTGCGCGTTGGCGATGACCTGGAGGCAGATCGTCGTCTTCCCCGACGACTCGGGGCCGTAGATCTCGCTGATGCGGCCCCGCGGGATCCCGCCGATGCCGATCGCGGCGTCGAGGTTGATCGCGCCCGTCGGGATCGCCTCGATCGCGGCTCGGAGGCCGTCCTGGCCCATCCGCATGATGGCGCCCTTCCCGTACGACCTCTCGATCTGGGTGAGCGCGGTGTCGAGGGCCTTCTCCTTCTGCTTCGCCGCCTTGTCGTCGGTCATCTGCGCAGTCGCCATCTGGCCTCCTGGAGCCGAACACCCCCGTCGCGGGGCTCGAGTGGCTGTGAAAGTACACGACCCGAAGAGAAAGCGAAAGTGTCTTCTTCCGGCCCGCATCGACGTGCCATTGTACCGCGGCGGACGCGACCGTGGAATGTCGTCCCGGGAACGCTCCGCGCCCGGGCGACCGGCGCACAGGTTTCAGGTTGAAGGTACGGATTTTGCTATATTCCTTGCGGCGCGCGTACCGCGCGATGCAGGTTGGAATTGGCACCCCCCAGGCCAACAACGGGAACGGATGGAAACCGTCAACACGCTTCGCTCCCGCCTGAAGTTCGACGGTCTGGAACACGTGAAGACGCCGGACGGATCGGGCCGCGTATCGGTCCGTCTCGAGTGGGGGGGCGAGTCCTTCGAAGGCACCGTTTCGTGCCTGGAGACCCAGCAGGGCGTGCTCAAGGCCGCCTCGCAGGCCACGCTGATCGCCACGCTGGCGAGCACGCGCGCCACCGAGCGCAACGGGGACCGTCTCGAGCTCGAAGTCGTCGGCGTGAAGGCCGTCCGGGCCTTCGACGGCTGGGTGGTCGTGACCCGCGTGAACGGCCACTCCGGCTCCGATCCGCTCCGCCTCCTCGGCGCCGCTCCGTGCGAGCGGGAGGAAGATCTCCCGGGCGCCGCCGTCAAGGCCGTGCTCAACGCGAGCAACCGCGTGATGGAGCACCGCGTAGCACGCTGATCGGCTCGATCCGCCCCGGCGCGGGACCGACGCATCGAGGGACCTTCGGAGCCGGAGCCTACTCGCGCCGCAGGCCCCGCTCGTAGCGGTGCCACACGC
The DNA here is from genome assembly GCA_937982605.1 of uncultured Gemmatimonadales bacterium. Lineage (GTDB taxonomy): Bacteria > Gemmatimonadota > Gemmatimonadetes > Longimicrobiales > Gaopeijiaceae > UBA2589. Next base: position 2,633 of record CALJLC010000092.1, read on the forward strand.
CCGGACGCACCGGAATGAAGATCACGTCGAGCGGTCGGCGGGCCGAAATCACCGCGAAGACCGGTACTCCCTCGTAGACGCCGACGCGGAGCACCTGAGAGCAGTCCACCGGGAAGGTGTCCTCGGACTTCCCGAAGTCCCCTCCCTCGAAGACGATCACCCGGTCGTCCTGGTACCAGAAGGCTTCGCCCGCGTAGCTCCCCTCGAAGGCCAGCCCCGGGCGGAGCTCCCGAAGCGGCACGTAGCCGGGTCCTACGAGCGTGTCCGCCCGGGCCGTGACGAGGATCGGGACGGCGCGCCCCGTGGAGAGGCAGAGGCTCGTGGCCTCGCCCTCCGGCGTGGGCGGGGGTCCGGCGCCGGCCACCACGATCGTGTCCGGCGGGGGGGGCGGCAGGATGATCGTGTCGGGCACGGTGCGCCGCATCCGGCGCGGGGTGCAGCGGAGCCCCGGAAGGTCGGGGCACACGGCCACGGAGGCGAGAAGTCCCAGGCGGGGCTTGAGGTACTCGGACACGTGCCCGTCGACCGGGTAGTGGTGGTTCGTCGACAGGATCTGAGCGCCCACGCGCAGCCCCGCCCAGTCCCACTGGGCGCCGACGTTCACGTCGAAGCCGTTGTGCTCGGCCATGAGCGTCAGCAGTGACCGCTCCCCGGTCTGCACGTGCAGCGAGGCGCCCCCGAACCAGCCGCCCGAGCGACCGTCCGAGTAGAAGTCCAGCCCCCCGCCCTGCCCGAACATCCCCCCGCCGTAGCCCAGCGTGACCGTGAGGTCGTTCTGCGGGAGCGGACCGCCGTCGAAGCCCCTCAGGTACGCGGTCGCCACGGCGTAGAGCGTGGTGTTGGTGCGCACGCCCCGGACCGACCCGTACGAGGGGCGCAGGCGGTCGTCGGGAAAGCCGAGCCGCCCCGGGGAGTACTCGGCCCCGTCGGCGAAGCTCGGGCTCGTGAGGTACCGCCCGCCGACGGCCAGTCCGACCCCCTGGTCGATCGGCTCCCAGAGCCTCACCCGCCCGAAGAAGCCCCACAGATTCCCACCGTCGTCCGCGTCCGAGAGCGACTGGATGGTGAAGCCCGCCTCGGCGCGGTCGAAGAGTCCGAGCGCGATCGACCCGTCCGCCAGGAAGTCGTCACGCCCGGGGCCGTAGCCCGCCTCGAGGCCGTCGGCGTCGAGGAGCACGGTCCGCCCGAGCTGGACCTTGAACGCGGAGAGCGTGCCGGTCACGTGGAGGTGCGGCAGCACGCTCGAGACGGGCACGTCCATGAGGCCGGAGCCGTAGCGGAGCGTGCTCGGCATCGTCGGCGTCTGCTGCGCCGACAGCGCGAGCGGCGACGCCGCCATGACCGCGGCCGCCGCCGCGGCGAAGAGCCTCGGGAGGGAGGCCAAC
>CALJLC010000093.1 GCA_937982605.1 uncultured Gemmatimonadales bacterium
CGGTGTGGCTCACCACGCGCTCGGTGATCCCGGGGCCGACCTGCGCGGAGAGCGGGACGGGGCCGAGGGCCGGTAGCGCGCACCCGGCCAGGAGGCCGAGCGCGATGCGAGGCCCGGCGGGTCGCCGGGTGCGTGCCGGAGAAGACGGCGCGAGGTTCGGGAGGGTGCGCGTCATGCCCTTTGGACACGCTGCGCCCCGCTGTTGTTAGACGTCGCCTTTCCCGGGCCCCGGTCGTCCGGTGCCTCGCTCGCCGCGGCTCCGGCGACCATCTTGTGCCGATGAGCCCACGCCCGAGCCGATCCGTCCGACGGAGCGCCGCGAGGTGGAGCCCCGTCGGCCACGTCACGGGTCTCCTGGCGGCGCTTCTTGCCGTGCCCCCGATGCTGCCCGCGCCGACCGCGGCTCAGGAGCCGGGGGGGCGGCCCATGACGGTGGACGACGCCTTCCGGCTCACGTCGGTCTCGTCGCCGGCGCTCAGCCCGGACGGCGCGCTCGTGGCCTACGTCGTCTCCACCCGGTCCCTCGAGGACGACGAAGGGCGTTCCGACGTCTGGGTCGTTCCGGTGGCGGGCGGCGAGCCCCGCCGGATGACGTGGCACGACGCCTCGGCGAGCAGCCCGGAGTTCAGCCCGGACGGCCGGATGCTGACCTTCCTGGCCTCCCGCGGGGAGGACGCCGAGACCCAGGTCTGGGCGATGGACCTCGGCGGCGGAGAGGCCCGCGCGCTCACGGGCGTGGCGCAGGGCGTGGGGGACTACGCCTGGGCGCCGGACTCCGGGCGGCTGGCGCTCTCGATCCGCAATGCTTCGCCCGAGCGCGAGCCCGGGGCGCGGCCCCCGCCGTGGGTCGTGGACCGCCTGCAGTTCAAGCGGGACTACGCCGGCTACCTCGATCGGCGGCGTGTCCATGTATTCATGTACGACATAAGGTCAAAGACTCTAACACGTTTGACCGAAGGTGATTACGATCACTCGTCGATCTCCTGGTCACCCGACGGGAGTCGCCTGGCGTTCACCGCGAACCGGACGGAGGAGCCGGACGCGAACTACGACACCGACGTGTGGGTGGTGGACGTGGCTGCCACCGGGGCGGCGACGCCCGCGCCCACGCGGGTGAGCCCGGGAAGGGGCTCGGACACCGGGCCGACGTGGAGCACTGACGGCTCGCTGCTCGCGTGGGGCACGAGCCTCCGGCCGGAGATCGGTGGGTACGCCATGTCGCATGTGGCGATCGGGGCCCCGGGGGCCGAGCCCCGCGTGCTCACCGCCGAGCTCGACCGGACCGTCTACGCGCTTCACTTCTCACGGGACGGCCGGCGTGTCCTCGGCATTCTCGAGAGCGGCGGCGCCGAGCACCTCGTCTCGGTATCGGTCGACGGGTCGGGCTTCGAGACGCTCCTCGGCGGAGCGCGCAGCGTACGGGCCTTCGAGCCGCTGCCGGGCGGTGGCGCCGTCGTGCTCGCGAGCGCGCCGGACGCGCCGGCCGAGCTCTGGCGTCTCGACCCGGACGGCGCGCTCGCCCGGCTCACCCGCCACAACGACGCCCTCCTCGCCGAGCTCTCCCTCGGCCCGGTCGTCCGCGAGCGGGTGACCGCGCCGGACGGCACCGAGCTCGACGCCTTCTACACGTTCCCGCCGGGGTTCCGGCCTCCGGACGGCGCTTCGGGGGCGCCCGCGGAGACGGAGGGGGCCGGTCGGGGGAGCCGGGCCGAGGCGGCCGCCCTCCCCGCCGGAGGCCTTCCGACGATCCTCTGGATCCACGGCGGGCCGATGGGACAGGACGGCTGGGCGTGGCACACGCTGCGCCACCTCTTCGCCGCGCACGGTTACCTCGTGGTCCAGCCCAACTACCGTGGCTCGCACGGCTACGGCCAGGACTTCGCGCTGGGCCTCTGGCAGGACTGGGGCGGACCGGAGCGCGTCGACGCGATCGCGTCGGTCGACCATGCGATCGAGCTCGGATGGGCGGATCCGGAGCGGCTCGGGGTCGGGGGGTGGTCGTACGGCGCGATCACCACGAACGCCGTCATCACGCACACGGACCGCTTCGCCGCCGCGATCTCGGGGGCCGGTGCGGCGCTCTACGTGGCGGCGTACGGGCACGACCAGTACCAGCGCTGGTACGAGCAGGAGCTGGGGCTCCCGTGGGAGAACCACGAGCTCTGGGACCGCATCTCGCCCTTCTGGCGCGTCGACCGGATCACCACGCCGACCCTCTGGATGGGGGGCGAACGGGATTGGAACGTCCCGATCAACCAGGGCGAGCTCATGTACCAGTCGATGAAGCGCCTCGGCCGCGAGACCCTCCTCGTGGTCTACCCGGGGCAGGGGCACGGCGGCTTCCCCCCGGTCTACGAGGCCGACCGGTATCGACGCTTCCTCGGCTGGTTCGGACGCTATCTGCTCGGCGACGACTCCCTCTGGCCCGCGGGGTAGGAGACGGCGTCCCGCGCCTGTTCCCGGCCCGCGCCTCCTGCCCGCACCGAAGCCCGCCCGCGCGCCCTACCGGCCCGGCCCGAGCACCACCGCGTTGATGAAGAGCAGCTGGGTCGCCTCGCTGTACGCCCGGTAGTTGGGGTCCTCGGCGAAGGCGACGATCTGTCCCGATCCCCGCGGCTCGTGCATGAGGAAGGCCTTGCTCGCCAGCTGCGGTCGCGCTTCCTCCCACACGATGCCCGAGAGGACCAGGTCGTCGAGCGTGCCGTACCGGCCCACGTTGTTGCCGTCGTCGAGCGTCAGCGGGCGGAAGACCCGGGATCCCTCCACGAGTGCTCCGATCTCCCCGTCCGTGCCCGACGCGAGCCAGTGATCACCGTCGAGAATCACCCGCAGGATGGCGCCGGGGACGCTCTCGGGTGCCTCGTCGGCCGGTACGATCTCGTCGAGGTATTCGATCGGCTGCTCGGGCGTGTCGTCGCGCTCCGGATCGGAGCCGACCGGGCGGCCGCCACGGCGCTCCTGGACCGCCGAGAGGATCCCCGCCCGGGCCGCCCACGCCGTGGGGGTCGCCATCGTCACGACCGTCCCGCCGTTGGAGACCCACGTCATCAGCTCGTCCTGAAGGCCGCCGCCGACTTCTCCGCCGTAGTTGCCGCTGGGAAAGACGATCACGTCGAAGGCCGAGAGCTCGGCCTGACCGAGCGCGGAGGCCCGGACCGCCACGGTCGGCTGGCCGTACCGCTGCTCGAGTACGTAGCGCGCCCACCCCACCGAATACGACGAGCCCGGCGAGTCGTACACGAGCAGGACGCGCGGCGCGCGGAGCGCCCGGACACTGTTGGCGCCGAGCGACGTCCCCTCCGAGACGTAGGCGCCGTCGATCGGCACGACCTCGGCACCGTGCCGGTCCGCGATCGCGCCGAGCACGCTGCGCAGCTCCGGGCCGTTCTCGGCGATCC
>CALJLC010000094.1 GCA_937982605.1 uncultured Gemmatimonadales bacterium
GGCGATAGCCGGGGATCGCGGCCACGATCGGGTGCACCTCGACCGTGTTGCCGGCCCCCGTCGACGCCTCGCCACCGCGCATCCCGATCACGAAGTCCTCCAGGACCATGCGCATCGTCCGTACCGGCTTTAGCGCCTGGCCGACGCGCAGCGCGAAGTCGGCCACGAGCGCCGGCGCGAGCGCGAAGGGCGACGACGGCTCGTCCGCACCCTCCACCAGCGGCGCCGCGAAGGTCAGCCGGTGCGTGCCGGCGGGGAACGACGGTGCGGCCAGCACGACCCGCTCGACACCCGGATCGTCCAGCTGGAGCTCGTCGACGAAGAACTTCGCGCCCACGTCCACGTCGAGCAGCGCGATCCCCTGCTTCTCGAAGTGCGCGGCCAGCCCCTCGTCGACCATCCCGCCGGCCCAGGGGCCCCAGTTGTAGGAGCGGACGCGGCACCAGTCGCCCCGCCGCTGCGCCTCGGACGCGGCGACCTTGTTGAGCACTTCGTTGGCCGCAGCATATGCGCACTGCCCCGCGTTGCCCGCCCGGGCCGCGATCGAGGAGAAGAGCGCGATCATCTGGATCGGGCACTCCTTGGTGGCCTCGAGGAGAACCGAGAGCCCCGTGACCTTCGGCGCGAAAACGGCGGCCACGCGATCCGGGGTCATGTCGGCGATCGCCTTGTCGCGGAGCACGCCGGCCCCGTGCACGATCCCGTCGATCGAGCCCCACTTCTGTCGGACCTGGTCGAGCGCCTGCTCGACCTGCGCCATGTCCGTGACGTCGGCGCTCAGGTAGAGCGTCTCGATCCCGCGCGCGTCGAGCTCGGCCAGCGACATCCGGACCTCCGCGCTCGCGGCGAGCGCCGCGGCCTCCTTCTGCAGCCCGGCGAAGTCGACGGTCTCACCCCGGGCGTTCGCCGCCGAGGCGAGGGCGCCCGTGATCTTCACCGAATCCGTCGTGAGCGGCACGCCCTCGGGCCATTCGGCGAGGCGGGAGCGTCCGAGGAGCGCGAGGCGGACCTGCCACTCCTCGGCGAGCCTGGCGACCGAGCTGGCGGTCACGCCGCGCGCCCCACCGGAGACGACGACGACCGAGCCCGGCTCGAGCGGGGCGAAGCCGGAGCCCTCGGGTACGTCGAGGGGCTCGATCTGAACGACCGAGCGCGTGCCGTCGGCCCCGATTCCGACCTCGAGGGCCGGACCGCCGAGGAAGATCTCCTCGAGGATCTCGGCCGCCGCGCCGGAGGGGTCGGCCACGTCGATCGCCTTGAGCGAGGCGCCCGGCCATTCCCGGGCGGCCGTCTTCACGATCCCGGCCAGCCCGGCCGTCCACGCGCCGTCCCCGGGGTCACCCTCGAGCCCGAAGGTGCCGCCCGTGGACTGCACCGTGACGAAGAAGCGCTCCGAGGGCTCGGGGTGCTGCGCGACCATCCGAGCCGCCTGGATCGCGCGGGTGTGGACCTCGACGGCCGTCTCCGGTCCGGGCTTCAGCGGGCCGACGCCGGCCAGGCAGATCACCGCGCGGGCCGACGCGCCGGGCGCCTCCACGATCTCGGCGGAGATGCCACGCTCGGCGAGGCCTTCGGCCAGCTCGGCGGCGAGCTCCGGATTCTCGTCCGTGATCTCGACGGTCACGCCCTCGGCGAGGGCGGAGAGGCCGAGCCCGGGCCGCAGCTCGGGGACGATGCGAGGCACGAACGCGGACGCCGAAGGCCGGCCTTCCAGTACCGTCTCGGCCGTCGGCTCGATCGCCTCGGCGACCACGACCTCGGCCGCTTCCACCACCTCGACCTCGGCGGCGCCGTCGACGACGGCGGGTGCCGGGTCCCCGGAAGCGGACGTGGACACCTCGGCCCGCGGCTCGGGGGTCGTCGACCCGGAGGCGCCCGCCCCGGAGGCGGCCGGCGCGCTACCGAGCCGGTCCGCCACGTCGCGCAGCGTACGGAGCGTCGCGAGCTCGGACGGCGCAATCTCGGGCATGTCCGGGATGCGCTCCTGCAGCTCGGAGAGGATCTCGACCTGCTTGATCGAGTCGATCCCGAGCCCGGCCTCCATCTCCATGTCGAGGTCGAGCATCTCGACCGGGTACCCCGTCTTCTCGGCGACGACCTCCAGGGCCAGCGCCGTCACGTCGATTCCCCCGGACGCCGCCGGAGCCTCGACCTCCTCGTGCGCGGGACCCGCGCCGTTCGTCGACACGGTCTCGGCGGCCGCGGTCGCGGCGGCCTCCGACGAAGCGGGAACCACCGCGGCCGATCCGGAGAGCTTGTCGGCCACGTCTCGGAGCGTGCGCAGGCTCGCCAGCTCGGAGGGCGCGATCTCCGGCATTCCGGGAAGTCGCTCCTGCAGCTCGGAGAGGATCTCGACCTGCTTGATCGAGTCGATGCCGAGCCCCGCCTCCATCTCCATGTCGAGGTCGAGCATCTCGACCGGGTACCCGGTCTTCTCCGACACGACCTCGAGCGCGACGGCCGTGACGTCGACCGACGGAGCGGCCGCCACGGGCGCGGGGGCGGGCTCCGGCGTCCGGACCGGCGTCGGCGCGGGCTCCGGCTCGGGCGCCGCCGCGATCGGCTCGGCGGTCCGGGCCGGGCTGCTCGGAGCCGGAGCGGAGCCGGCATCGATCGCGGGGGGTGCCGAGACGACTCCGGAGGGCGTGGGCGCGGGAGGCGGGGTCAGGTCGGAAAGAGCCGGCATCTCGCCCGACTCGAGGCTCGAGAGCGCCCGACCGGCCATCTCGAGGAAGGCCTGGTGGCTCTGCGCCATGAGCTCCTGGTACCGGCGGTGCGCCTCGATCGTGGCCTGCTGCACGTGGGCGGCGAGCGCGCGCTGCTCCGGCGTGCCCGCGGGCGCCGGCGGGGCGGCGGCGGGAGCCCCCGGATCGGGAGCGTGGGCCGGCGTCGCGTTCGAGGCCGGTGTGGAAGCGGTCGACACGTACGGCTCGGACGACGAGCGCTTCACGGGCACCTCCTCGGGGTTGGGCGGAGCGACGGCCCCGTCGGCCGGCGGGTACGGCCGGTCGTGGTTGAAGCCGGTGATCATGATCTCGAAGGGCTTGGCCTCCGCCGACGGATCGGGCAGGCGAGTTCCCTCGGCCAGCGCCGGAAGGTCGAGCTCGACGCCCGACGCGGCGAGCGCGCCGAGACCGCGCCAGAAGGCGCGCAGTCCCGTCAGCGACTTGTCGTCGAGGTTGACCGCCACGTGCGGACGATCCCCGAGGCAGCGCTCCACGAGCTTGGTGAGCACCCGACCCGGGCCGACCTCGACGAAGTGGGTGACGCCCGAGGCGTACATGCCCTCGATCGTCTCACGGAAGCGCACCGGAGAGGCGAGCTGGTCGGCGAGCTGGCGCCGCCCTGCCTTCGCGGTGGACGGATACGGCTTCGCGGTCGTGTTCGCCCAGACGTCGAGCGCCGGCTTCGACCAGGAAATCCCGGAGAGGTAGTCGTAGAAGGGATCGCAGGAGTCGGCGACGATCTCGGAATGAAACGCCGACGCGACCGGCAGCCGCACCGAGCGAACGCCCTCGGCCGCGAGCTTCTCCGAGAACGCGTCGATGGCGTCGACGGATCCCGCGACGACGACCTCGCTGGGGGCGTTGTCGTTGGCGATCACCACGCCCCGCTCGCCGTCCACGAGACCGGCGACGGTCCTGGCGTCGGCGATCACCGCGATCATGGCGCCGGCACGGGTGTCGGCGGCCTCGGCCATGAGCTCGCCACGCCGACGGGCGATCGCCAGCAGGTCGGATTCCACGAGCGTGCCCGCGGCGGCCAGGGCGGAGACCTCCCCGAAGCTGTGCCCCGCGAGCGCGTCCGGCGCCACACCGAGCTTCCGGAGCAGGTGCAGGTAACCGAGGCTCACCGCCGCGATCGCCGGCTGCGCGGTGGACATCTCGGTGACCCTCCGCTTCTGCTCCGCGCGCTCCTCGTCGTCGAACGCCGGAGGCGGGAAGACCGCCCGGTCGAGACGGTCGGAGGCGAAGACGTCCATGTCCGCGGCCGCGTCCCACACCGACCGCGCCTCGTCGAAGGTGAGGGCGATCCCGCCGCCCATCCCCACGTACTGGCTCCCCTGCCCGGGGAAGAGGAAGGCGAGCTTGCCCCGCTCCACCGCCCCGAAGCCGAAGGCGACGTCCGGATCCGGAAGCCGCTCCGCGGTGCCCGCGGCGAGCGCGTCCCTGGCCTTGGCGGCGCGGGCGGCGAGCTCGTCGACGTCGGAGGCGACGAGCGCCACACGAGCCGGCGCCCCCGCCTCGAAGGTCAGCGCGCTCTCGTGCGCCAGACGCGCGAGAGGCTGGCCCGCCTCGATCTCGACGAGCAGGCCGTCGAGCTCGCTGCGGAGCTCGTCGGGCGACCCCGCCGAGAGCACGACGAGCTCGTCCGACCACGCCCGCAGGCGCTCGGGCCGGCGACCGGGCCCGGTGTACTCCTCGACCGTGACGTGGAAGTTCGAGCCGCCGAAACCGAAGGAGCTCACGGACCCGCGGCGCGGGTGATCGCTGCCGCGAATCCACGGCCGGGCCTCGGTGTTGATGTACAGCGGCCCGTCGTCGAGTCCGAGCTGCGCGTTGGGCTTCGACACCTTGAGGGTCGGCGGCAACACCCGGTGGTGCAGCGCCAGCGCGACCTTGATGAGCCCGGCCGATCCCGCGGCGGCCTTGGTGTGGCCGATCTGGGACTTCACCGACCCCAGGGCGCACCACGCCTTCGCGCCCTCGTTGGCGGGCTCGAAGACCGAGCGGAGCCCGCGGGCCTCGGCGGCGTCACCGGCCTTGGTGGCGGTCCCGTGGGCCTCCACGAGCTCGACCGTGGCCGGGCTGTATCCGGCCTTCTCGTACGCGCGGCGCAGCGCCTGCGCCTGCCCCTCGGGGCGGGGCGCGTAGACGCTCGAGCCCTTCCCGTCCGACGAGGCGCCCAGGCCGCGGATGACCGCCCAGATCGGGTCGCCGTCCCGCTCGGCGTCCTCGAGGCGACGCAGCGCGAGCATCCCCACGCCCTCGCCGATCAGCGTGCCGTCGGCCTCCTCGGAGAAGGGCCGGCAGTCTCCCGTCGGGGAGAACGCCGGCGTCTTCGAGAAGCACATGTACATGAGGATGTCGTTGAGGGCGTCGACGCCCCCCGCGATGACCATGTCCGAGTCGCCGAGGTAGAGCTCGTGCAGCCCCGCCTGCAGCGCGGAGATCGAACTCGCGCACGCCGCGTCCGTCACGAAGTTCGAGCCGCCCAGGTTCAGGCGGTTCGCGATGCGGCCGGCCACCACGTTGCCGAGGAGCCCCGGGAAGGTGCTCTCCTGCCACGGCTGGTAGTGGTCCTTGATCCGCTGGATGATCTCCTGGACGCGGCTCTCGGGCAGACCCGCCTGGCGGAGCGCGTTGCGCCAGATCGGATGCTGGAGCCGGGAGCCCATCTCGACGACCAGCTCGGTCGACGAGGCGACCCCCAGGATCACGCTGGTGCGGCCGTGGTCGACCTCCGGCCCGAAGCGCCCCGCGTCTTCGAGGACGCGCTTGGCCGCGATCAGCGCGAGGAGCTGCGCGGTGTCGGTGGCCGGGATGGTGGTCGGCGGCATGCCGAACTCCATCGGGTTGAACGGCACCGGATCGAGGTAGCCGCCGCGCTTGGCGTACGTCATGTCCGGCGCGGACGGATCGGCGTCGTAGTAGTCGTCGATCAGCCACGCGTGCGGAGGCACGTCGGTGAGCCGGTCGGTGGCCGAGACGATGTCGCGCCAGAAGCCGAGGACGTCCTGGCTCCCCGCGAAGAGGGAGCTCATGCCGACGATGGCGATGGGAGGAGAAGTCGTCATCGATCTCTCAGGGAGGGTCGCTCAGCGAAGGGGTCGTGGAACGAAGATGCGGTCCGCGGGCTCGAGCGGCACGCCCGCCAGACGGAGCTGCGACGCGCGTGCGTGCCACGCGGCGCCTTCGAGGAGGTTGAGTCCGATCTGGACGACGGTGCGTTGCTCGACGGGCTCCAGGAAGCTCCCGCGCACCCAGTCGTTGAAGGCGCCCATCGCCGGTCCGCACCAGATCTGGTAGTCGCCGCGGCGCTCCTCGGCGCCGGAGCGGGCCCACTGCGCGCCCATGAAGAGGTACCAGCGGAAGACCAGCGCCATCCGGTGCTTCGGATCGGAGTCGGCGCGCTCGATCTCGGCCGGGTCGCGCTCCTCGAAGAAGGCGCGGGTGTCCGCCCAGATGTCGGCGACCGGACGGCCGAGCAGGCGCTGCTCCATGGCGGCGAATTCGTCGGCGGGCATCGCCTCGAAGGAGGGATACGTCCGATAGATCCGGTACAGCTCCTTGCCGCGCTGTGCGAACAGGGTGCCGCGCTTGAGGACCTGCACCTCGACGCCCATCTCGAACATGTCGGCGGCCGGCGCCATCGCCACGTCGGTCATCGACGCCTGGGCGAGCATCCGGCGCCCGTCCTCGGAGAGCCCGGACTCGACCGTGGCCTGATTCACGGAGCCGGTGACCACGAAGGCCGCGCCGGCCGCGAACGCCGACGCGAGCGCCGCCGGGGTGCCGAGGCCGCCCCCGACCCCGATGCGGGGCCGCTGCACGTAGCCGTGCTCGAGCGCGATCTCGCCGGCCAGCTCGATGATGCGCGGAAGGAGGACCGGCAGCGGTCGGTTGTCCGTGTGGCCGCCCGAGTCCGCCTCGACGGTGATGTCGCCCGCCACGGGGATCGAGCGCGCGAGCTCGGCCTCCTCGGCGGTGAGCCTGCCGGCCTCCACCAGCGGCCGGAGCATCGACTCGGGCGCCGGGGACAGAAACGGCCTCGCCACCTCGACGCGCGACACCTTGGCGAAGATGTGCGTGCGGCGGCGAACGGTGCCGTCCGGCTCGCGACGCAGGCCCCGCGCCGAGAGGTAGACGACCGCGGGCGCGAGGCGCATGAACGCCGACGCCGAGATGTTGGAGACGCCCCGCTCGAGCATCAGCTCGGCGAAGTCCATCTCCATGCGCGACTCCTGCGGGCTGTGGATGAGGTTGGCGCCCCAGTTGCGCACCTCGGAGCCGAGCGCACCCTGGATCTTCCGGACCGCCTCGTCGATCTCCGGGATGGGGAGTCCCGCGCTCCCGAAGAAGGCCATGAGGCCGGCACGGGCCCCCGCGATGACCATGTCGGCCGACGCGATCCCCCGCGCCATCTCCCCGACGACGTAGGGAAACCGACACCCGTGCGCCGCGCAGAAGGCGCGGTCCCCCAGCCACTCGGGATAGAGCGGAGGGAGCACCGCGACGAGTGCTTCGTCGGCGTCGAGCCCCCCGGCCACCTGACCGTCCGCGCCCAGGCCGGCGACACGGGCGCCGCCCGGGCCCGCCACGACCGCGGCGGGTGCGCGCAGGGAGACGCCGCCCGGACCGGCCCCGAGGGCCCCGGCCGCCCTCGAGGGGGCGCCATCCGCCGTTTGTGGCCGCGGGCTCGCGGGCGCCGAGGCGCGCGAGCCGGCCGTAAGTCGTCCTTCCATCTACTCCTCGAGTCGGGCGCCGGGCGAAGCCGGGCCGACCTCCGAATCCTGCCTTCGAATCCCCCGGTGCCATCGGCCGCGGTCGGGCCGGTTCCGGGGGACGGCAAGATAACGGAATCGCCGGAACGTCGCCCCTCCGCGCCTCCGACCCATCAGCGGCGCACCCGCGTGAGCTCCCGGATGCGGCCGCGCAGCTCCTCGGCGCGGCCCACCGCTTCGAGCGCGGACCACATGACCTCGACGGTCGCGCGATCGACGAAGCCGGGGGGCGTGCCGCCCATCCCCGCGTGCGAGAGCCCGTGCTCGGCCCGGAAGGCGTCGATGGCCGCGGCGGTTTCGTCGTCGAGGACGTTCGT
>CALJLC010000095.1 GCA_937982605.1 uncultured Gemmatimonadales bacterium
GACGGAGAAGCTGAATCACCTCTCGATCCCGATGGGCAAGGAGCGCTTCGAGGTCTCGACGCTGCATGCCGGGGACATCGGTGTCGTGGCCAAGCTCAAGCACACGCACACCAACGACACCCTCTGCTCCAAGGGCGATCGGATCACGCTCGAGAAGATCCGCTTCCCCCGACCCGACATCGCGATCGCCATCCGGGGCGCGAGCCGCAACGACGAGGACAAGCTCGGGGAGGTGCTTCCCAAGCTGCACGAGGAGGATCCGACCTTCTCCGCCTCGTTCGACCCGGAGCTCCACCAGACGATCGCCCGGGGGCTCGGGGAGCTGCACCTCGACGTCCAGATGGAGCGGATGGAGCGCAAATACGGCGTGAAGGTCGAGACCGAGCAGCCCCGGATCGCCTACCGCGAGACGATCACCAAGCAGGCCGAGGGACAGGGCCGACACAAGAAGCAGTCGGGCGGTCGCGGCCAGTTCGGCGACTGCTGGATCCGACTCAAGCCGCAGCCGCGCGGTGCCGGCTACGAGTTCGTGGACGCCATCAAGGGCGGAGTGATTCCGGGCAAGTACGTCCCGTCGGTGGACAAGGGCATCCGGGAGGCGGCCGGACGAGGCGTGGTCGCGGGCTTCCCGCTCGTGGACTTCGCGGCGGAGTGCTACGACGGCTCGTACCACTCGGTGGACTCGTCCGACATCGCCTTCAAGCTCGCCGGCTCGCTCGCGTTCCGGTCGGTCGCGGAGAAGTGCAGGCCGATCCTCCTCGAGCCGGTCGTCGAGGTCGCGGTCACGACGCCCGACGAGTACGTCGGCGACATCATGGGCGACCTCACCTCCCGCCGCGGGAAGGTGCAGGGGATGGACCCCGCCGAAGGTCGCACCACCGTGCGCGCCGTCGTCCCCGAGTCAGAGCTGTACAAGTACGCCGCCACGCTCCGCTCGCTCACGCACGGCCGCGCGCACCACACGCGCCAGCCGGCCGGCTACGAGCCGGCGCCGGACCACGTGGTCAAGAAGGTCCAGGCCGAGCGCGCGCAGGAGGCGGCGCACTGAAGCCCATCGCCATCCTGGGCGGCGGCAACCTGGGCCGGGCCCTCGCGCTCGGGTGGGTGGCCGCCGACCTCGCGCAGGCGGGCGAGATCCACCTGACGCGTCGACAGACCTCGAAGCTCGCCGACCTAGAGGAGGCGGGCTTCCGCGTCGGTGACGACAACCTGGCGGCGGTGTCCGGGGCCGACGTCGTCGTGCTGGCGGTCCAGCCCCAGCAGCTCGACGAGCTGCTCGCCGAGATCGGCGGCCGACTCGATCCGACCCGGCACCGGGTGGTCTCGGTGGTCTCGGGGGCTTCGATCGCGCGGCTCCGGGACGCGCTGGGCGCCGACGTCGCGATCGTGCGCGCCATGCCCAACACCGCGGTGGCGATCGGGGAGTCGATGACGTGCCTGAGCGCCGAGGAAGGGGCCGGCGCCGCGCTGGAGGAGGCCGAAGCGCTCTTCGAGGCCGTGGGGCGCACGCTCGTGATCCGGGAGGAGATGATGGTGCCCGCCACGGCGCTGTGCGCCTGCGGGGTCGCCTTCTTTCTCCGCTGCGTCCGGGCGGCCTCGCAGGGCGGGATCGAGATCGGCTTCCATCCCGAGGAGGCTCTGCTCCTGGCCGGTCAGACGGCCCGGGGCGCCGCGGCGCTCTCGCTCAAGGAGGACTCCCACCCCGAGGGCGAGATCGACCGCGTCACGACGCCCCGGGGCTGCACGATCGCGGGCCTCAACGAGATGGAGCACCAGGGGCTCAGCTCGGCCCTGATCAAGGGCCTGATAGTGAGCGCGCGGGCGGCCGAGGGGCTGTATCGGGACTGACGTCCCCGACCGCCGCGCGCGGCGTTCACATCTCCCCCGACCCCACTAGATTCAACCGGCCGGGCACGGGTCGGATCCAGACGGTGGAAGAGGGGCGGGGCCGCGGCCGTTTCGACGATCGAATCTCCTACTGGAGTCGACATGCGCCGCGTGGCGACACTCTACCGCACCACCGTCGGGAAGAAGGTCCTGATGGCGGTCTCGGGGGTCGTGCTGTTCGGGTTCGTCTTCGTGCACATGCTGGGGAACCTCAAGATGCTGGTTCCTCCGGACGCGGCCGGGCACTACGCGATGGACGTCTACGCGGAGTTCCTCCGCAGCGTGGGATACCCCCTCGTCCCGCACCACGGAGTCCTGTGGCTCGCGCGACTCGTCCTGCTGGCCGCGGTCGGCGTCCACATCGTCTCGGCGGTTCAGCTCGCCCGCCTGAGCCGGGCCGCGCGGCCGCGCAGCCACGCCAAGGAGCAGAATCTGAGCCTCGCCTACGCCTCGCGGACCATGCGCTGGGGCGGGGTCATCCTTCTCCTCTTCATCATCTACCACATCCTGCACTTCACGACCGGACAGGCGCACTCGTCGTTCGTGGCGGGCGCGGTTCACCAGAACTACGTCTCCGCCTTCCAGAATCCGGTCGTCTTCCTCGTCTACCTCGTAGCGCAGACGGCGCTGTGCCTGCACCTCTACCACGGGGTGTGGAGCTTCTTCCAGACGCTCGGCCTCAACCACCCGAAGTACAACCACCTGCGACGCCCCTTCGCGGCGGCCTTCGCGGTGGTGGTCTTCGTCGGATTCCTGACGCCTCCGACGCTCGTTCTCGCCGGCGTCGTCTCGTGAGCCCGACGACCTCGTCGACGCACTCGGCCCCCGATCCAGAGCGCCCCGATCCGTGCAACTGAACAGCAACGTCCCGTCGGGACCGATCGCCGAGAAGTGGGACAAACACCGCTTCGACATGAAGCTGGTGAACCCGGCCAACAAGCGGAAATACGACGTCATCATCGTGGGCACGGGGCTCGCCGGCGCCTCCGCGGCGGCCACGATGGGCGAGCTCGGCTACAACGTGAAGGCCTTCACCTACCACGACTCCGCGCGGCGCGCTCACTCGATCGCGGCGCAGGGTGGGATCAACGCCGCCAAGAACTACCAGAACGACGGCGACTCGGTCTTCCGTCTCTTCTACGACACGGTGAAGGGCGGTGACTTCCGCTCGCGCGAGGCCAACGTCTACCGGCTGGCCCAGATCAGCCTGAACATCATCGACCAGGCGGTGGCGCAGGGGGTCCCGTTCGCGCGGGAATACGGCGGGCTGCTCGCCAACCGCTCCTTCGGTGGGGCCCAGGTGTCGCGGACCTTCTACGCGCGCGGCCAGACCGGCCAGCAGCTCCTTCTGGGCGCCTACCAGGCGCTCGAGCGACAGGTCGGCGCCGGGACGGTGGAGCTCTCCACCCGCCACGAGATGATGGACGTCATCGTGGTCGACGGCGTGGCCCGCGGGATCGTGACTCGCGACCTCGTGTCGGGCGGGATCGAGTCGTTCACGGCCGATGCGGTGGTCCTCGCCACCGGCGGCTACTCGAACGTCTTCTTCCTGTCCACGAACGCGAAGCACTGCAACGTGACCGCCACCTGGCGCGCCCACCGGCGCGGTGCCGGCTTCGCCAACCCGTGCTACACGCAGATCCACCCGACCTGCATCCCGCCTTCGGGCGAGTATCAGTCGAAGCTCACGCTCATGAGCGAGTCGCTGCGCAACGACGGCCGGATCTGGGTGCCGAAGGACGCGGGCGACACCCGTCGCGCTCGGGACATCCCGGAAGGCGAGCGCGACTACTACCTCGAGCGCTTCTATCCGTCGTTCGGCAACCTCTCTCCCCGGGACATCGCGTCCCGCAGGGCCAAGGAGATGGTCGACTCCGGTCACGGCGTCGGAGAGCTCAAGAACGGCGTCTACCTGGACTTCAAGGACGCCATCGCGCGGCTCGGCCGCGACGCCATCAGCGAGCGGTACGGCAACCTCTTCGAGATGTACCAGAAGATCACCGGAGAGAGCCCCTACGAGACGCCGATGCGCATCTATCCGGCGCCGCACTACACGATGGGCGGCCTCTGGGTGGACTACGACCTCATGACCAACGTGCCGGGGCTCTTCGCCATCGGCGAGGCAAACTTCTCGGACCACGGCGCGAACCGACTCGGCGCGAGCGCGCTCATGCAGGGACTCGCCGACGGCTACTTCGTCATTCCGCTGACGATCGGCAACTACCTGGCGCGTGTCCCGAAGAAGCCGATCCCGACCGACCACGCGGCCGTGAAGGACACGGAGCGCGAAGTGAAGGAGAAGCTCGACAGTCTCATGGCGGTGAACGGGAGCCGCACGGTCGACTCGTTCCACATCGAGCTCGGGCGCCTGATGTGGAACGCTTGCGGGATGGAGCGCAGTCGCGAGGGGCTGGAAGACGCGCTGCGCCGCATCCCCGAGCTCCGCGAGGAGTTCTGGCGCGACGTGCGCGTCCCCGGCTCGGCCGCGGACCTCAACCAGTCGCTCGAGAAGGCCGGACGCGTGGCCGACTTCATGGAGTTCGCGGAGGTGATGTGCCACGACGCGCTCACCCGCGACGAGTCGTGCGGGGCGCACTACCGCGTCGAGCACACGACCGAGGACGGCGAGGCGAGGCGCGACGACGAGAACTTCGCGCACGCGGCGGTCTGGGAATTCCGGGGCGTCGGCGAGGCCCCGGTGCGCCACGAAGAGGCGCTCGTGTTCGAGAACGTCCAGCTCTCCACGAGGAGCTACAAGTAAGATGAAGCTGACCCTCCACGTGTGGCGTCAGAGCGGGCCGAACGACCCGGGCCGGCACGAGCGCTACGAGGCCGACGACGTCTCGGAGCACATGTCCTTCCTCGAGATGCTCGACGTCGTCAACGAGCGCCTCGTGGGGCAGGGAGAGGAGCCGATCGCATTCGAGCACGACTGCCGCGAGGGGATCTGCGGCTCGTGCGGGATGATGATCAACGGGGTGCCGCACGGGCCCAAGACGCTCACGACCGCCTGTCAGCTCCACATGCGCTCGTTCCGCGACGGTGACGAGATCTGGATCGACCCCTGGCGCGCGACGGCGTTTCCCGTGCTCAAGGACCTCGTCGTCGACCGTTCGGGCTTCGACCGGATCATCGCGTCCGGCGGCTACATCTCCGTGCGCACGGGAAGCGCGCCGGACGGCAACGCGATTCCGGTTCCGAAGGACAACGCCGACGCTGCCTTCGACGCCGCCACCTGCATCGGCTGCGGCGCGTGCGTGGCGGCGTGCCCGAACGCGTCGGCCATGCTCTTCACCTCGGCCAAGGTGGCCCACCTCGCACAGGTCCCGCAGGGGCAGGCCGAACGGTGGGATCGGGTGCTGGCCATGGTCGACCGGCACGACGCCGAGGGCTTCGGAAACTGCACGAACCACGGGGCCTGCCAGACGGCGTGTCCCAAGGGGATCAGCATCGACTACATCGCCCAGCTCAACCGGGACCTGATCCGGGCGACGCTGCGCGCCAGGCCGGTGGAGGCGGGCAGGGACGCCTGATCGGGTGGCGCGGAGGTGGCGGAAACGCTGCGCAGGCCGTAGCGTGGTCCTGCTTCATCTGTTTACGCTGCCCCCCCAGGAGCGTCGCCATGAGTCCACCGTCGCCACGCCGGGCCGCCGGCCCGCTCCTGATCACGGGCGTCCTGGTGGTGACCGTCGTCGTCGTGCTGTCGATCGTCGCCGGCGTCCCGGTGCAGGTCCTCATCGAGGATCCGGCATTCCTGCTCGGGGGGCATCCCCTGACCGGGATGCTCTCCAACCTCGGGGTGCTCCTGTGGGCGGCCACGGCGGCCGTTTGCGGGTTCACGTACTGGAGCAGCGCGTCGCTGCAGCTTCCGCCCCTGCTGCGCGCATACGTCGGCCTCGGTGGTGCGATCACCACCGCGCTCCTCCTGGACGACCTCTTCATGCTCCACGAGGAGGTGCTTCCGCTGACGTTCGGGATCGATCAGAAGATCGTCGCGGGCGCCTACGCCCTGGGGCTTCCGGCGTATTTCTGGTACTTCCGCTCGCTCCTCTCGCGCCGCCACGTGCTCCTCGGCGCCTCCCTCCTGCTCCTGGCGTTCTCGCTGGGCTACGACCAGTTCATGCCGCCGGGGGGCGAATGGCGTCCGGTGTGGGAGGACGGTCCGAAGTTCCTCGGGATCGTGGCGTGGTTCGGGCACTTCACGCTCATGAGCCGGCAGGTGCTGGAGGCCGGTTTTCACGCGATGCCCGTCGCCGGCGTGCGCGGTACCGAAGCGGCGGCCGTGGGCGTGCCCGCGGAGTCGGTGTTCCCGGACGGAGCGGGTGAGGCCGCCGGAGGGTCGGTCGGCCCACCCTCGATGGGCACGCCGTCGAGCTGGGCGGCGAAGGCCAGAGGTGCCTCCGTCCGACGGACCCCCTCGCGTGGTCCGCGTCAGCCGGGCTGAGCGCCGGTAGCGGTCGGAGACGTCAGCGGCTCGTCGAGTCGGGCGAGGGGGGATCCGGCTCCGCGCCCTCCGTCTCCATGGGGTCCATGCCCATCTCCATGCCCATCTCCGCCATGCGCTGCATCTCGCGGAGCCCGTCGACGAGCGAGTCGGGCACGAGAGTCCACGCGTAGTCGATCACGAGCCGGGTTTCCTCTTCGGTGAGCGGCGCCGGAGGCATGGCAGGGGGCACGCCGGTGCGGATGATCGACACGAGCTGCTCCATCGGATGGTGGCCCAGGTGCTCGAGCAGGCTGGGCGGGGCGACCGGAAGTCCGGCCGCCATCGGCCCGTCGCCGAGCCCCAGCGCACCGTGGCAGGGCAGACAGTTGGCCTGGTAGAGATACTCCCCCTCGCTCACCACGCCTTCCGTGCCGCCGCATCCGCCGAGGAGCCACGGAAGGGCCCCCACGAGCGCGCGGACCGGCCCCACGGCCCGCTTCCGCCTGCGGACCGTGGGCCGGTCGGCGGCTTCGGTCGTCCGGTTGCGAGCCACGGCGGGGTCTCAGGGTCGGGGTGCGTGGACCAGGATCGCGGTCACGACGACGACCCCCACGGCCAGGAAGACCTCGCCTCGTGCCCGCCGACGGATCAGGCGGGCGCCCGCCTCCGTGTCGGCGACGGGGACGCCCTCGCGCCAGTTCCTGAAGCCGAGCCCCAGGATGGCGAGGGCGAGCGCGACCTTCCCGGAAAGGAGCCGGCCGTAGGTCGTGGCCCAGAGGTCCGAGAGCGCGTGGACGTGCGTCCACGACAGGTACGCACCCATCGCCACCAGCGTCGTCCCGCTGACGAGCGCGAGCGGGGAGAAGCGGCGGATCTGGGCGGCGAGGAGCTCCGGATCACCGACGTCGGCACCCGGGGTGCCGGCCGTGAGGATCACCGCGAGGGTGCCGATCCAGCACCCGGCCGTCAGGGCGTGGATGGCGTCCGCGGCCAGGGCCAGGGCGCGACCCGAGTCGACGCCGAGAGCGTGGCTGGAGAACGCCATCGTGGTGACGAGGCCGAGGGCGGCCGCGCCGGCCAGGAGCCAGGGTGCCGGTCGGGCACCGACGACGCTCGTCGCCGCGTGCCGGTCGGCGGCGTGGGACGCCTCGGCGCGCGCCGCGGCGGCCAGCGACCCGGCGAGAAGGACGACGACCCCGCCCTGGGCCATCCAGACCGTCCCCCAGAACGTCTCGAAGAGCAGCAGCGAGAGGTCGTCCCGCAGCGGTGCGAAGGGGTCCCGGAAGGCCAGGAGCTGGACGACCAGCCGCAGGCCCCACGCCACGGTGACGGCACCGGGGGCGGCGAGCGCGAGGCGGCCGACCCCGTGTGCGGCGCCCGCGAGCGCCGCCCGGCGGCCCTCGGGGAGCTCCGCCGCCGCTCGGGGGGCCACGACGATGCGCCACGCCACGCAGCCGATCACGACCAGAGCCCCCGAGAAAAAAAACAGATCGGAAGAGCACACGTCTGAACTCC
>CALJLC010000096.1 GCA_937982605.1 uncultured Gemmatimonadales bacterium
GTATGAAAATGCCTGCGGCTACGCCACCTTCTTCAACGTCCCTCGACGGCGGCAACCACGATCACCCCCTCCCCCCCCGCCCGGTTCCCGGTGAGGCGGTACGGATACCGACCCGGCGGCGCGTCCGCGAAGGTCAGGACGAAGCGGGCTCCGCGCTGGAGCAGCGGCGGTGAGTGAGCCTGACCCGTCCGCTCCAGGTAGCTCCGCGCGGCCCCCGCGGCGGCCTCCAGGTCGAAGGCGACCTCGTGCACCATCCAGTCGTCCGAGACGAGCTGCACCAGATCCCCGGGCAGCACCTCGAGGGAGTCGGGGTCCGCCCGCTCGCCCTCCGCGGTGCTGAGCAGCACGGTGTGGACCCGGTCGTCGTCGGTGAGCCCGAGCTCGGCGCGGAGCTGGGCGTCCGGGAGCAGGTCCGGGTCGCGCTCCTCGCACGCGGCCGCGGTCAGCAGCGTCGCGAGCACCAGGGCGAGCCGGGCACGGGGCACGGCGGTCACGCGCCCGAGCGACCCTCCCGACGAACCGCGGTCAAGCGGTCGCCTCGGTCCCGCACGTCGGGCAGAAGTGCCAGGCCGATTCGAGCGTCGTCCCACACGCCGAGCACCCCACGACCCGGAGGTCGATGCCGCAGAACGGGCAGAAGTTCACCTCGTCCAGGTCGGGGAGCGCCGAGCGGCACGACCGGCAGCGCGCCTCCTGGCCGCCGGACGGAGGCGCGGGCTCCTCGACGAACTCGGGCGCGAGGGGCGGACGGTGCGCGGCGGGCACCGGGATCTCCTCCTGCACGGAGCCCCCGGTGGACGCGGACGCCATGATCGGGACGGTGACCTCGGGCGCCGCATGCCCGGAGCGCGGGGTCACGGCGGGCGCCGACGCCGACCCGGCGCGCGACGGGGCGGTGGACGCGGGCGCGCCCGCCTCGGCGAGCGGGGCGGCGGCGAAGATGTCGACCCCCGGCGGGACGATGCCGAGGCCGGCCGTCTCCTCGGAGGGCGCCAGCTCCGCCATGGTGACGGGGTCGTCGGCCTCGAGCTCCCGCACGAGGTCGGGGAGCTGATCCATCGCGGCGGCCGAGAGGTCGAGGTACGCCTGGTTGAGCCGGACGTCGACCGCAGCGAACTCGCGATAGATGCCCGTGTTGGGGTGTGTCGACTCGAGCTCGGCCCTCAGATCCCGGAGCGCCGGCTCGGAGTCGAGAATGAGGTAGCCGCCTTCGCCGGCGAGCAGTCGAACGAGCGCGTCCTCGTAGTCCCCGTTCATCTCGACGCCGATCCGGTCCCGGTGCGAGCTGTACGGCACGAGGTTCTGGTAGATCTCGGCGACGGTGAAGGAGGACGTCAGGTAGTCCGGACGCTGCGTCTGGATCTCCTCGATCAGCGCCCGGTGGAAGCGCTCCAGCACCTGACTCGACACGGCTACTCCTCGACCTCGAGCCGGATCAGACCCGCGGCGACCGCGGCGCGCAGGAACGACTCGGGGTCGGAGAAGGGGATCTCCACGCCCTCCTGCTCGTGCCAGCGCTCGGCGAGCCGCCGCATGTACTGCGGGAGCGTTTCGTGCGAGAAGCCGGCGTGGTCGCGCATCTGCCGGACGATCTCCGTCCAGTCCCCGCGGAGCAGATGACCGTCGAGCAGCCGGACGTGCTGCACCTCGGCGTCCTCCGAGCCGCGCTCGAAGAGCTCGAGCTGGCGCGGGTCGAAGTAGCCGTGCGGGTCCGCCGAGCCCATGCGCGACTCGACGTCGGCGAGCAGGCGATCGATCGGATCGTCGAGCTCCTCGAGCTCCCGGAGCCGCTGCTCCCACGGGGCCAGCCGGGGGTCGCCGGAGTCCAGGTGCCAGAGCGTCCGCTTGAGCTCCATGAGCCGCCACACCGCGAGCGGATCCCAGTGCTCCTGGGGCGGGACCCGCTCCAGCTCCCGCAGCGCGCCCTCCCAGTCTCCGCGGTCGTAGAGCAGATGGCCGAGGTAGACGCGCGCCTCGTGGAGATCGGCGTCAATGCGGAGCGCGCGGCGGATCTGCCGGCCCGCGCCGACCTCGTCGCCGAGCCGGTGCAGGGCGTAACCGAGCGACGCCGCGGCCTCCGCGCTGTCCGGGCGGCTGGCGGCGGCGCGCGCGAAGATGTCCCGGCAGTCGCCGTACATGGCGGCCCGGTAGAGCGCGCGCCCCATCGTGAGCATGAGCTCGATGTCGTCGTCGAAGCCCATCGAGGCCACGGTGCCGAAGAGGCGCAGCGCCTGGTCCCGCTCCCCGAAGCGGAGGAGCGTCTCCCCCAGGCCCACGAGGGCGTCCTCGTGCCCCGGATCGAGCACGACGGCCCGCTCGAAGGCGTGTCGCGCCCACGCGTACTCTTCGCGGGCGAGGCGGGCGTACCCCAGGCCGACGTAGAGATCGACGGCGTTGGGGTAGAGCGCGAGACCCTCCTTGAGCATCTCGAGGGCGCCGTCGTAGTCGCCGTCGTTGTAGAGCTTGTGAGCCTGCTCGTCGTATTCCTCTGAACTGAGGAACCCTTCGGGCATGTGGAGGTCTCTACGTGATTCGTGGGTGACCGCGGGCCCCGTCTCGACGGGGTGGCCCCGGGCCGCGCTCAACGCCCCCAACGTAATGCGGGCGTCGGGGCGTTACCAGACTGTTCGCGGCGCGGTTCGCAAGCGGATCGGGCGCCTCAGGCGCGCGCGTACGCCACGCCGCAGGCGCGGCAGACGAGATCCTTGCCGGCGCGCTCCAGCCGCGTGCCCGATCCGTGGCGGGGGCAGTCGGGCTCGGAGCCGGACTCGAGCTCGTCCTTGACCTTCTTGCGCTCGGTCCGGGTGGCCTTGGGAATCTGGAGCTCGTAGCGCAGGGAGGAGACGCTGCACTCGAAGATGGCGAGCGCCGAGCCGTCCTCGGCGGGCCGAACGCCCAGGAGCATCAGGAAGCCGCCGTTCGGCGAGGGGATCTGCTGCCCCGCGTAGAGGAGCTTCAGGAGCTGCTTCTCGTTGTCCAGCTGCAGCACGTCGGCCACGCCTCGCCCCCCTTCGCGCATCCCGGCGTCCCACGGGAGATCGGACCGAAACCGCGGCCCCACTCCCGACGCGGGACAAAAAGTGGGCGCAATAATACAGCAATCGCCCTTCGCGTCAACGGCGTCGCCGAGGCGACAAGAAAAAGGGGCGCGGGGCGCCTCGCGCCCCCGCCCCCTTCGGCCCTGGACCTCCGGTCGGATCAGGCGACCGGCACGTCCTCCATCGTCTTGGCGGTGTTGGCCGAGCCGTGCGCGATGGCCGGCTTGCAGAAGCGGATCCCGATCTCGTGCAGGCTCTGCAGGTCGGAATCCGTCAAATCGGGATAGCGCTCCCCGATGTAATCGATCGTCTCGTCCATCCAGTGACGCTGGTCTTCCTCGGCGGCCTGAAGGACACCGCAGCGGTGGACGTGGCTGAACAGCTCGTCGCGCGCGCGGTCCAAGAGTTTCTCGTGGGACAAATGGCCCTCCATCCTGAGTTCGTCTGCGAGCGCGCCTGCGGCGCCTCGGGGGTCGTGCTATGGGCTTCAGCCATATAACGTAACGCCGAATTCGATTCGGATAAACTGGAGCATTCGTGTCACGATCGGGTGTCCCCGGAGCCGTCGAGCTCGAGGTCTTCCGGCACCTCTTCACCGCCCTCGCCGAGGAGATGGGCGCCGCTCTGAAACGGGCCTCCTTCTCGCCGAACATCAAGGAACGGCGCGACTATTCGTGCGCGCTCTTCAACCCGCAGGGCGCGGCGGTGAGCCTGGGCGACCACATGCCCGTGCACCTCGGCGCGATGCCGATGAGCGTGGAGGCCGCGCTCGCCGAGCTCGGCACCCTGCACCCCGGGGACGTCGTCTGCCTGAACGACCCCTTCCGGGGCGGCACGCACCTCCCCGACATCACGCTCATCTCCGCCGTGCACGACGCGGACGAGCACCTCCTCGGCTACGTCGCCTCGCGCGCGCACCACAGCGACGTCGGCGGCTCCACGCCGGGCTCGATGCCGCTGGCGCGCGAGATCTTCGAGGAGGGGGTGCGCATCCCCCCGGTGCGGCTCTGGAGCCGCGGCGTCCGCAACGACGACCTCTGGCGCACGCTGCTGGCCAACGTGCGCACCCCGGTCGAGCGGGCGGGTGACCTCGACGCCCAGCTCGCGGCGCTGCACACGGGAACGGCGCGCCTGCTCGAGATCGCCGAGCGGCGCGGCGTGGACGAGACGCTCGCGGCCATGGACGGTCTCATCGAGTACGCCGACCGACTCGTCCAGGCGGGGCTGGCCCGGATCCCCGACGGCGTATGGGAGGCCGAGGACTTCATCGAGGACGACGGCTTCGGATCCGGCCCGGTGCCGATCCGCGCGCGGCTCGAGCTGCGGGGCTCCGCCCTGACGATCGACTTCACCGGGACGGCGCCGCAGGTGCCCGGCGGAGTCAACGCGGTGGCGGCCATCACTTCCTCGGCGACCCGGTACGTGGTGCGGTGCGTCGTCGAGGCGCTCCTCGGCGAGCCGCTCCCGGCGGGCGGCGGGTCGATGAGCGCGGTCTCGCTCGTGCTCCCCGACGGCTCGCTCGTCAACGCGAGGCTCCCGGCGTCGGTCGCCGCCGGCAACGTGGAGACGAGCCAGCGCATCACCGACGTGCTGCTGAGAGCGTTCGGCCTGGCGCTGCCCGACGTCATGCCGGCGCTCTCCCAGGGCACGATGAACAACACGACGGTGGGCGGCGTCGACCCGCGTACCGGGGCGGCCTTCGCGTACTACGAGACCGTCGGGGGCGGGATGGGCGCCGGTCCGGGCCGCGACGGCCTCAGCGGCGTGCACGTGCACATGTCGAACTCGCTCAACACGCCGATCGAGGCGCTCGAGCACGCCTATCCGTTCCGCGTCACCGCCTACTCGATCCGCCGCGGCACCGGCGGCGAGGGTCTGCACCGGGGCGGCGACGGCCTGCGCCGCGACCTCCAGCTGCTCGGAGCCGCGCGCGTGGCGCTCCTGTGCGAGCGCCGTACCGTCGGGCCCGCCGGCGCCCGAGGCGGCGCGGACGGCGCCCCGGGGGAAAACGTGCTGATCCGGGGCGGCATCGAGACACGACTGGACGGAAAGGCGACCTTCTTCGCCGAGGCGGGCGACGTGATCGGGATCCGTTCGCCGGGCGGCGGCGGATGGGGCGCACCGCCTTCTGCCTCCTGAGCCCGCCGACTCCAGCCGAACCCGAGGATCCATGAAGCTCCGCTTCGCCGCCGTATGCGACGACGCCCGGACGACGCCCGAGGGGCGCATCGACGTCCGGGGCGTCTTCCACGACCTCTCGGCGCCCGGCTTTCCCGCGCAGCAGGATCGACTGGTGCTCGTCCTGGTCCTCGAGTGGGGCCGAGAGGACCAGGGTCAGTACCGCTTCCGGGCCGACCTCGAGGACGAGGAGGGCAACGTCTCCCTCACCGTCGAAGGCGAGACCGAGGTGCACCGGCCCGAGCCGGGGCGGCCGCCAGTGCGGAGCCAGCTCGTCATGCCGATGGAGGGGATCATCTTCCCCCACCCGGGCCAGTACACGTTCCGGCTGCGCGTGAAGGGCGCGACCTTCGACGGCCCGGGCATCTACCTACTCGAGGTGCCGGAGCCGGATGAGAACGGGTCGTGACCGCCGCACGGGCCGGGAGCGCCGGGACGCGACGATGAACGCGGAGCCGGGGTGGGACGCGCGCTCCGCGCTCGGCCCGAGGCGCAGGGGATCAACGACCGCCGGGAGCT
>CALJLC010000097.1 GCA_937982605.1 uncultured Gemmatimonadales bacterium
CTCAGGGAGTACCCGGAGTCGGAGGCGGCGCAGGAGATCCGCACCGATGACGGCAGCGGCTGAGCCGGAGAGCCGGACCCGCCGCATCGGAGTCTTCGGGGGCAGCTTCGATCCGCCCCACCTGGGTCACGCGTCCGCGGCCGCGGACGTAGCCGACGCCCTCGGGCTGGAGCGCGTGCTCTGGATTCCCGCGCTCCGATCCCCGCACAAGGCGGGCACTGAACCGACGCCGGCCGCGCTCCGCCTGGAGATGGTCCGGGTTGCCGCGGCCGCCGACGACCGCTTCGAGGTCGACCCGGTCGAGCTGGAGCGCCCGCCGCCTTCGTACACGGTCGACACGCTCGAGACCCTCGGGCGACGCTTCGGGCCCGACGTCGAGCTCGTGCTGATCGTCGGCGTCGACCAGTGGCGCGCGTTCGAGCGCTGGCGGGCGCCGGAGCGGATCCGGGAGCGTGCGACGATCGCGGTGATGGATCGGGAGGGCGAGTCGGTGGTGGAGGAGCCCGGCGTCGTCGGGGTCCCGGTGCGCCGCGTCGACGTCTCGTCCACCGGGGTGCGGGCCGCGGCGGCCGAGGGGAGGAGCCTCGACGGCCTGGTGACCCCGGGGGTGGCCGCGATCATCGCGCGCGAGGGGCTGTACGGCCCTCCCCGGCGTGGGCGGGGGCCTCACGGATCTCGTTCTGGAGGCCGCCCGCCGGGCTGACGTCCGGCCCGCGGCGCCCGTTCCGTCGTGTGCCGCCGCCGGCTCGTGAGCGGCCTGCGGGCGTCGGTTATATTGCCCGCGCCCGAGTCACCCCGAGTCGCGAGCGTCGTCGTGAGGCTGGACGAAGAGGAGCTGAAGCGGTGGGGCGTCCGCATCGGACGCGAGGTGACCGCGCCGGCCGTCCTCGCGCTGAGCGGTCCTCTGGGAGCCGGCAAGTCCGTGCTCGCCCGCGCGATCGGGGAGGGCTGCGGGGTCTCCGAGTCGATGCCTTCGCCGTCGTACAACCTGCTGCTGCGCTACCCCGCCTCGGACGACCGCGAAGTCGTCCACTTCGACCTGTACCGCCTGGAGAGCCGGGACGAGCTCTGGGAGCTCGGCTGGAGCCAGCTGGGCGACACCGGGGAGATCGTCCTCGTCGAGTGGCCGGAGCGGGCGGGGGGCCTCCTGCCGCCGGACCACTGGGTCGTCGAGCTCTCGATCCCCGAGGGGACGCCCACGCTTCGCGACGTCGCGGTGCGGCGAGTCGGGAACCCGCCGGAGCTCCCCTCCTTCCCGATGTCCGTGTCGTCGGGCGACTGAGGCGCAGGCCGTGATCCTCGCGTTCGACACCTCCGGGCCGGTGGGCTCCGTGGCCGTCGCCGCCGGTGCCGACGTCCTCGCGCGCGGCGTGATGACGCGGCAGGCCGGTCACGCCGCGCTCCTCGTGCCGACGATCGACGACGTTCTGGACGACGCGGGCGTCGACCGCGAAGAGATCGCGCTGATCGTGGTGGGAGAAGGCCCGGGCTCCTTCACCGGCGTGCGCGTGGCCGCGGCCACGGCCAAGGGACTCGGACGTGCGCTCGGCGTGCCCGTACGCGCCGTGTCGAGCCTGGCAGCCGCAGCCTTCTCCGCCGACGCCGGCGCGATCCGGTACGCGATCTTCGACGCCCGCGCGGAGCGGGTCTACGCCGCGTGCTGGGGCGTCGGTTCGGACCATTGCGAGGAGCTGATCGCCCCCACCTCCGTGGAGCTCCGCGACCTCATGGCCGGCGACGTGCCGCCGGGGGCCGTCTTCGTGGGTGACGCCGCTCAGAAGCACCGTGCGCTCATCGAGGCCGCCGGGCACCCGGTCGTCGCCGCCGAGCGTGAGCGTCCCCACGCCGACGGGCTCGTGGCCTTCGCCGCGCGGGTGCCCGGAGCACCCGTGGACGACCTCGGGGCGTGGGAGCCCGCGTACGTGCGCGCTTCGAGCGCCGAGCGGCTGTGGAAGTCGTGAACGGCTCGGCCGAGCTCGTCCTGCGGCGACTCCGGCCGGAGGACGTCGAGCAGGTGGTCGAGATCGAGCGGGAGGCGTTCACGACGCCGTGGCAGGCGGACACCTTCGCCAGCCTCCTCGACCGGGAGGGGGTCGAGCTCGTCGTGCTCGCCGAGCCCGACGGGACCGTCGTCGGCTACGCCGTGCTCTGGTGCATCCTGGACCAGGGCGAGCTCGCGAACATCGCGATCGTGCCGGCGGGCCGGAGCGAGGGGCTCGGCGGCCGCCTCCTCGAACACGTGATGAAGCTGGCACGGGGGCGGGGGGTCGACCGCGTCTACCTCGAGGTGCGCGCGTCCAACCGCGCGGCCGCCGCCCTGTACGCGCGCTCCGGCTTCGTGGAGGTCGGACGGCGCAAGGGCTATTACGACCGCCCGAAGGAGGACGCGCTCGTCATGCTGGCCCGGCTCGACGCCGCGACGCCGTCGGCCGGACCGTAGCGCCACGGGGCCGCCCGGCCGTGCCGGCTCCTCCCGCCATTCCCGCGCCCGAGCGGGCGCGGCAGCGTCCCGCATGCCCGAGACCGCCCCCGCGCCCGACCGTCCCCGCGAGCGGCTCCGCGTCGTGGGGGCCCGCAACCTCAGTCGCGCCGAGCTCCTCGCGCTCCTGGTCGGAAGCGGGACCGCGGGAGGCTCGGCCGAGGTCGTCGCGGCGCGCCTCGGGAGGAGGTATCCGTCGCTGAGGAGCCTCTCCGCCGCCGACGTGGCCACGCTGGAGCAGCTCCCCGGCGTGGGGCGGGCCACCGCCTGCCGGATCGTCGCGGCCCTGGAGCTCGGGCGGCGGGCCGCCTCGGAGGCGGGACCGTACGACGCGCCGATCCGCGGTCCGGATGACGTCTTCCGGCGCTTCGGGCCTCGGCTTCGCGACGTGCCGCAGGAGGAGTTCCACGCGCTCCTGCTCAACACGCGGCACCGCGTGGTGCGGGAGGTGCTGGTCACCCGCGGCATCCTCGACGCCTCGCTGATCCACCCCCGTGAGGTCTTTCGGGTGGCGGTGGGGGAGGGGGCGGCCGGCGTCATCCTGGTGCACAACCACCCTTCGGGGGACCCGACGCCGTCGGCGGAGGACCGGGCGGTCACCCGGCAGCTGGCCGAAGCCGGGCGGGCCCTGGGAATTCCGGTGCTCGACCACGTGGTCATCGGGCGCGGCCGCTACGCCTCGCTCGCGTCGGAGCTGCTGCCATAAACATATGAAGTCAATTCGAAAAAATGCGTTGACCTGACGCGTTCGGCGCGAA
>CALJLC010000098.1 GCA_937982605.1 uncultured Gemmatimonadales bacterium
TCGTGACCGTGCGACGCCGCTTCGGCGTCGCCGACCTCTTCGTTCCGCTGTACGTCGGCCTCCTGCTGCTCTGGCCCGCCGTGTGGGGGGGCGACCGCTTCGCGCTGCCGCTCTACCCGCTGCTCTTCCTCTACGCCGGCGTGGCGCTGCACTTCCTGCGCATCTGGCTCCCACCCTTCGCGGGGGGCGGGGTGGCCGCGGTGGCGTTCCTCGTCGTCTTCCTGCCGGCGGCCGGCACCTGGCTGGACGTCGCTGAAGGCCTGCGCCGCTGCGAGCCGGTGGCGCGCCGGAGCGGACCGTGGGCCTGCTACCGGCCGAACATCGGCTACTTCGTAGACGCGGCCACGTGGAGCGCGACCGGCCTTCCGCCCGGCGCGGCGGTCTTCACCCGGAAGCCTCGGCACTTCTACCTGATGAGCGGTCATCCGAGCCGGACGTTCCCCTTCGTGGGCGAAGCCGCCGAGCACCTCGCGCTGGCCGACGCGCTCGGGGTCCGCTACGTCCTCCTGGACCAGTGGGACGGGCTGGCGGCGGCGTACGTCGGCGGGGCGGTCCGGGAGCGCCCCGGGGCGTTCTGCTGGCTCCGCGCCTTCGGTCCGCCGGCCGAGGGAGGGGCACAGCTTCTGGGCATCCTCCCGCCGGAGCTGCGCGACGGATCCCCGACGGGGGCCGACGGCACGCTGCAGCCGTGCCCGCCGGGCTACCTCACCGGAACGGAAGGCCCTCCCGCCGACTACGTGTCGTCGGGCAGGATTCCGCTGCTCTCCGACCTCGACCCGTAAATCAGAGCGAGCGCGATGCCGAAGACGACATGCTCCAGCCAGGCCCGCTCGTGAGCGTCGAGCCCGTCCATGACGTCCCCGAGCACCGGCAGTCGGCGCTGCGGCGCGTGCGAGCCGAGGAGGCCGGAGAGCCCGCCCACCGGGTCGGACCAGTACTCCGCCGTCCCGTAGGCGGCCCCCTTCAGGGCTGCCGGCCCGGGAAGCCGGGGCTCCACGATCGCACCGTAGACGAGGCCCTGGCCGGCTCCGGCGAGGAGGCGGTCGAGCGTGCCCTCGTCGAGTGGCGGCCGGTCCCTCGACCCGGTCACGAGCGGGCGAACGAGGTCCGACAGCACCGCCGCCGCCGCCCCCGCGGCAGCGGCACGAAGCAGGCGCGTGAAGCCCGGGGCCTTGCGCCCCGTCCAGCTCGCGAGCACCCGATCGACGACGACCGCCACCCCGGCCGCCACCAGGTCGTCGGCGGACGGAAGGACGTCCCCGCCCTCCCCGCGGCGCTCGGGTCGGCGCTCGCGCTTCCGTTCCGCGAGCCCCGGCAGGGCGCGCTTCGACTCGGGCGCGTGTCGCGCCCGCTCGAGGGCGTGCCCGAGGTGGTACCAGATGCTGTTGCGCGAAGCCATGCGACCGGGGGCCGGGGACGAGGGCGCCCAAGATTGTCGTCGACACCGGGTCTTTTCAAGCGAGTGGCGATGCCGCTGGGTGCGGTGCTCCTCGGCCTCTTCGCCGGGGTCGCGGCGCCCGCGGAGGCCCAGGCGCCGGACGAGGCGTGGCGCACGCTCACGACCGACCACTTCCGGGTGACCTTCCCCGAGGGGCTCGAGGAGCTCGGACGTGTCGCGGCGGACCGGGCGGAGCGGGCCTGGAGTCGGCTCGCGGAGGAGCTCGTCGAGCCGCCGGAGGGCACGATCGACATCCTCGTGACCGACCACGCCGACGTCTCGAACGGCTTCGCCCAGGTTCGTCCGTCGAACCGGATCACGATCTTCGCGCGCCCACCGGTCGACGAGCCGTCGATCGGGCACAACGACGAGTGGCTCGAGCTCGTGATCACGCACGAGCTGGCCCACATCGTCCACCTCGACCATGTGACGAACCCGATCGGCCGGGCGGCCCGGGCCGTCTTCGGCCGGGGCCAGTCGGACTGGCCGTTCTTCCCGGAGACGGCCACGCCGCGGTGGCTCATCGAAGGGCTGGCCACCTGGTACGAGTCGAGGCTCAGCGACGCCGGGCGGCTGCGCGGGACGTACCTCGAGATGCAGCTCCGCACCGCCATGCTCGAAGGGCGCTTCGAGTCGATCGGCCAGGCGGGAGGGTCGTCGCCGCTCTGGCCGGCCGGTAACCGACCCTATGCGTACGGCGCGCTCTTCTTCGACTTCCTCCTCTCCCGCCACGGCGAGGAGAGCCTGGCGGCGTTCGTCGACGCGATCGGTGGACAGTGGATCCCGTACCGTCTCGACGCGGCCGCCCACGACGCCTTCGGGGTCTCGCTGACCGACGAGTGGCGCCCCTGGCGCGACTCCGTCGAGGTCGAAGTCGGCCGTCTCGACGAGCGGCTCGGGCGCGCGGGACCCGTCACCGAGCCCGAGCGTCTGACGCACCAGGCGCGGTGGGCGCTGCACCCCACCGCCAGCCCGGACGGACGCTGGCTCGTGTACGCCCGCTCCGACGGGCGCTCCGACGTCCAGCTCCGGCTGCACGACCTCCGGACGGGCGCGAGCCGCTCGCTGGGACGGACGAACGGACTCGCGACCTTCACGTGGACGCCGGACGGCCGCCTCGTGGTGGCCCAGCTCGAGTACGACGGCCCGTACCGCCAGTATCAGGACCTCTACCTCTTCGACCTCGAGGGGGAGCAGCGACGCCTCACCCGTGGGGCACGCCTCGATCAGCCGAGCGCGCACCCGGACGGGGAGCGGGTCGTCGCCGTGCGGCACGCCGGCGGGACCAACGGGCTCGTCGTGGTCGACCTCGCCACCGGAGAGGCCGCCGAGCTCGTGGCGCCCGATCCGGAGGTGCACTGGGCGTTCCCGCGCTGGTCCCCGGACGGCCGCTGGCTCGTGGCCTCCCGATGGACGCCGGGTGCCGAGCACGACGTGGTGATTCTCGACGCGTCCACCGGCGTTCTCGTCGATCGGGTGACGGACGACCGTGCCCTCGACCTCGCGCCCGCGTGGAGCCCGGACGGAAGGTGGGTGGTGTGGTCGTCCGACCGGAACGGCATCCCCAACGTCCTCGCGGCGCCCGTCGACCCCTCCAGCGGAGCGGCGGGCGACCCGGTGCGCCTCACCAACGTCCGCACCGGCGCCGGCTATCCGTCCGTCGATCCCGAGGGACGGATGCTGTACTTCTCCGGCTACCACGTCGACGGCTGGGAGGTCGAGCGGATTCCCTTCCGTCCCGACGCGGGCACCCCGGCCGACGGTCCCGCGCCCCGCTTCGCGGCGACCGGGGCGCAGCCCGCCCGGGACCTCCGCGAGGGGGCGATCGAGCCGTACTCGGCGCTCTCCACGCTCGGGCCCACGTACTGGGAGATCACCTACGCGGATCCGCTCGTGGCGCCCGGGTTCGCGCAGGGAGCCGATACGGTGGCGCGCAAGGAGGTGCTCGGCTTCGCGCTCGGCGTCGAGACCTCCGGGCGCGACCTCGTCGGCCGGCACGCGTGGTCGGCCGCCGCTCGCCTGACCACCTCCGGGACCCGGCTCGAGGGCGGGCTGTCGTACGCCTTCCTGGGGCTGGGCAACCCCCTGCTGGGCGTGTCTGGGCGCCAGACCTATCCCGACGCCGGTCAGGCCATCGCGGGAACCGGGCAGGACACGGTCGTGATCCTCCGTCGCCGACGCGAGATCGACGCCACTCTTTCCGTGCTGGCGCCCACGTGGCGTCGGGACGTCTCGGTGTCGGTGCAGGGGGGGCTGGCCTGGGACCGTCTGGAGCTCCTCGACTCTCGTCTCCGACCGACCACGCAGTACGCGCTGACCCGACCGGAGTCCCGTCTGGCCACGATCGCCGCGGCGGTGGAGGTCAACACCTCGCGCTCGCACGCCTTCCAGATGGGGCAGGCGCGCGGGATCGGGCTCTTCGTCGTCGGGGGCTACGAGCGCGAGCTGCAGCTTCCGGACTCGGTCTCGGGCGTCGCGGGCGCCGACGGCTCCTTCGGCGAGGTCCGCGGGCAGCTCCGTGCCGCGATCCCGCTCTGGGGCGGGGGGCACGCTCGTCACACGCTGGCGCTCCGCGCCAGCGGCGGCGCCGCGTCGGGCCCGGGCGCCGGACCCCTGCTGTACCGCGTCGGCGGCGCATCGGGGAGACCCGAGCCCCTCAGCGGCCTGGAGCTCTTCGGCGGGTCGCCGATCTTCTTCCCCGTCCGGGGCTACCCGACGTCGTTCCGGTTCGGCCGCTACGCGTGGAGCACCTCCGCCGAGTACCGCTTCCCGCTCTGGATCGGAAACGCGGGGCTCGGCGCGTGGCCGCTGCACGTGGACCGCACGATCGGGTCGCTCTTCTTCGACGCCGGGAACGCCTGGGGCCCCGACTTCTGGCCGCCCAACGTGCAGAACCCGCTCCGCGTGGCGCTCGCGTCGATCGGGGCGGAGGTCACGACGGAGCTGCTGGGGTTCTACGACGTGGTGATGCGCCTTCGGGGCGGGGCCGGGCTGCCCCTCGTCGGGGGCGTCGACCCCTCGTTCTGGGTCCGCGTCGGCCTCCCGTTCTGAGCTCCCGGGCGTTCGGCGCCTTCGCGGCGAGGGTCCGAAATCGGGGTTGACGCCAGCGGAGCAGCACCCGAAGATACACCGAATCGCAGCGTTTCCGGGGGCTCTCGGCGACAAACAGATGACGCCTTCGGTAACGAGCTTGACCACAAGATATGGGGTCCCTAGTATGGCTTCCGCCCCATATGTCGTAGGGTCGGGGCGGTTTTCCACAGCCAAAAGGCACGGCGGGAGCGGGCTCCCGCCGTTTTTCAACGCTACGTTCCCCGCTCTCTCAACAGCTTTTCCACACGGAGTGCCGCCGCGATGACCCTCGTGCACCAGCCCCGACCCCGCAAAGAGTCCGTCATCTTCGATGACGTGCTGCCTGAAGACCTGCCGCGGCCGGAGCTGACGGACAATGCACGCATCGTGCTCGGCAAGCGCTACCTGAAGAAGGACGAGCACGGGGAGCCGACCGAAGAGCCCGAGGTGATGTTCTGGCGCGTCGCGCGGACGATCGCGGCGGTCGAGGCCGACTACGGCGCCTCGGAGTCGGCGGTCGACGAGGTCGCGCGCCAGTTCTACGACCTCATGATCAACGGGAAGTTCGAGCCGAACTCCCCGACGCTCATGAACGCGGGCCGGCCGCTGGGCCAGCTCTCGGCGTGCTTCGTCCTTCCGGTGGAAGACGCCATCTCCAACGGCCAGAACGGGATCTACGACACCCTCAAGGCGATGGCGCTCGTGCATCAGTCGGGTGGGGGCACCGGCTTCTCCTTCTCGCGGCTCCGCCCAGAAGGCGAGACGGTCCGCTCGACGATGGGCGTCGCGTCGGGTCCCGTCTCGTTCATGAAGCTGTACGACGCGAGCACCGACGTCGTGAAGCAGGGCGGCACGCGGCGGGGCGCGAACATGGGCATCCTGCGGGTCGACCACCCCGACATCCGCCGGTTCATCGCGTGCAAGAACGACACGTCGCAGATCACGAACTTCAACATCTCGGTCGCGATCACCGACGCCTTCATGGATGCGGTGTCCCGGGGCGAGACGTACGACCTGGTGAACCCGCGCAACGGGCAGGTCGTCGGGCAGGAGGACGCCCGCGAGATCTTCGACCTGATCGTGCACGGCGCGTGGCTGACGGGGGAGCCGGGCACCTTCTTCATCGACCGGGCCAACGAGTACAACCCGGTGCCGAAGCTCGGCAGCTACGAGGCCACCAACCCGTGCGGCGAGCAGCCCCTGCTCCCGTACGACGTCTGCAACCTCGGGAGCATCAACCTCGGCAAGTTCGTCCGCGAGGACGCCGCCCTCGGCGCCGACCCGGACGAGGCGGTGGACTGGGACGCGCTGCGTCGGGTCGTGCACCTGGCGACGCACTTCCTCGACAACGTCATCGACGCCAACCGGTACCCGCTTCCGGAGATCCACGACCTGGCGCAGAACATCCGTCGCATCGGACTCGGCGTCATGGGCTGGGCGGACATGCTCGTGCGCCTCGGAATCCCCTACGACTCGCCCGAGGGTGTGGACCTGGGCCGCCGGGTGATGGAGTTCGTGAACGAAGAGTCACGCAACGCCTCCGAGCGCCTCGCCGAGACGCGCGGGGTCTTTCCGGCTTGGGAAGAGTCCATCTGGGGTCCCGACGGCAAGGCCGCGACGCGGGAGGATGGATCGCGGATCCGATCCGAGCGGAAGTTGCGCAACTGCAACCTCACCACCGTGGCGCCCACGGGCACCATCTCCATCTTCGCTGGATGCTCCGGGGGCATCGACACACATGAACTGGTCGCCTTCATGCGCAACCAGGCGGGCTCGCTGATGCCGGACGTGAACCCGGACTTCGTGCGCATCGCGCGGGAGGGCGGCTGGTACTCCGACGAGCTCATGGAGCGGATCGCGCAGGAGGGGCACATCCACTTCGAGGAGGTCCCCGAGGAGATCCAGACGATCTTCCGGACCGCGCACGACATCACGCCCGAGTGGCACGTGCGCATGCAGGCCGCCTTCCAGGAGCACACGGACTCGGC
>CALJLC010000099.1 GCA_937982605.1 uncultured Gemmatimonadales bacterium
TTGCGGGCGCAGGGGGGTCGCGGGCTCATACGTCGTCTCTCCTCCTCCCCGTAGCTATGGCTACGCGTCGTCGTCGTTCCTAGTCTGAGCACTCGCGAGCCCCCTGCGCGAGCCCCACCGTACCAGTGCAGAGCTTCCCTAGCAGTCGACCAGCTCGATCTCGTCGGGCTGGTTCGGAACGACGCAGAGGAACTCGAAGCCGTCGTCCTCGGCCTGGTAGTCGTGCGGGACGCCGCCCGGGATGTAGACGACGTCGCCCGCCTTCACGTGGTGGACCTCGTCTCCGATGCGGACTCGCGCGCTGCCGCGCAACACGTACTGTTCGTGCTCGACCTTGTTGGTGTGCATCGGCATGCCTCCGCCGGGCTCCATGATGAAGCGCCGCATGGCGAAGTTGGGGCCCTCGTCGGGGCCGATGAGGACCTGGCGGCGCGTGGCGGTGCCGGCCTTCACCTCCTCGGCGGGCAGGGAGTCGGCTTGGCGTACGGACATGGGAGGCACTCCGGAGATGGCTTCGTGAGGAGTCGCAGGACGGGAAAGTGGAGCAGAAGTCCCGTGGTCGGGCAAGTGTGCGCGACGCTCCTGACGACCCTGGCGGCGTGCGGCGGCGAGGAGGAGGCTCCGCCACCGGTGCCGGTCGAGGAGCGGACACCCAAGGTGCTCGTCATCGGCATCGACGGTGTCCGCGCCGACGTGCTCATGGAGGTCCCGACGCCGCAGATCGACGCCCTCGCCGACGGCGGGGCGCTGACGATGAGGACGCGCACCACCACCCCCTCGGTGAGCGGTCCCGCGTGGTCGTCGATGCTCACCGGCGTCTGGCCGGAGAAGCACGGAGTCGTCGACAACGGCTTCGAGGGTCGACGCTACGACGAGTACCCCGGCTTCCTCACCCGCATCGAGCGGCTCCGGCCGGAGCTCTCGACGTACGCCGTGGTGGACTGGGTGCCCCTCATGGAGCTGGAGGGAGGATCGACCGCGGTCGGCCCCGAGGTCGACCGGCGGGAGCTGCTGGACGGCTACGAGCTCGGCTGGGCGGAGGCCGACGCGCGCGCCACCGCGCTGACCGTGCAGCACCTGGCGTCGTCCGACGTCGATGCCCTCTTCGTGTATCTGGGCAATCCGGACGAGACCAGCCACGAGACCGGCTCGATCGGCGAGGAGTACCGGGAGGCGATCGCGGCCGCGGACCGACAGGTCGGCGAGCTCGTCGACGCGGTGCGCGCCCGACCCTCCTTCGCGTCGGAGAGCTGGCTCGTGATCGTGAGCACCGACCACGGCCGTCGTGCGGACGGCGGGCACGGGGGAGACTCCCCGCAGGAGATGACGACGTTCATCCTCGTGTCCGGGCCGGCCGCGCCACGCGGTGCGATCCGCCGCGACACCCACATCGTCGACGTGGCGCCGACGGCGCTCGCGCACCTGGGGATCGAGATCGATCCCGCGTGGGGGCTCGACGGCACCCCGGTCCGCTGACGCCGGAGGGACCGGAGGGAGAAGAACAACGACCCGGCGGGCGAACCCGCCGGGCCATGCGGAGGCAACTGTGACCCTCCCGCCAACAGCCACCTCGCATCTTTCGGGCCCGCCGAAAGCCCCTGCCCTGGACTCCCGGCGAGGCCCGGGGACCGATCCGGATCCGGGTGGAGTGCGTTACCCTCGTCCATCGACTCGGCCCCTCATGTCCGAACGGAAGATGCCGAGGCGCGCGTGGACGGGCTGTCGGGGAAGCGGTGCCGGCGGATGTGGGGTTTCTCCCTACATCGCCGAGGGCGACCGGAGGGTCAGCCGCGCGGGGCGTACAGCGAGACGCGCAGCGGCGGGTCGATCGTGTACTCGAAGGCGAGACGGTTCTCTCCGCGCTCGACGACGGTGCCGATCTTCTGGCGCGGCTTCGGCTGGTCGCGCCCGCTCCGCTCGTTCTCGATCACCGCGATCCCGCCGTCCGGGAGCCGCTCGAGCGATTCCATGACCTTGGCCTCGAGACGATCGAGCAGCTGCTGCTCGGTCTCGTTCTGGACCTCTCCGCGAGCCTCCGAGGTCAGCTCCAGCGTCTCGGTCAGCTCGAAGCGCTCCTCGAGCTCCTCGGTCGGAATCGTGTGCTCGTGGTCCCGTCGGAAGCCGACCTCGTTGAGGGCCTTGGCCTCGAACTCGAGCGTCACGGTCTGATAGTTGGAGCCGTAGCGACGGAAGAGTCTGGACATCGGCGTCAGGATCCCGGGTTGAGGAGCGCGGCGAGCTCTTCGGGGGTCAGCTCCGCCGCCGACTTCGAGCCGAGACCGTGCGGAGACCGTGACTTGCGTCCGCGCATCGAGGCCGCGCTGGACTCCTTCTGGGGCACGCCGGCGTAGTCGTACTCGGGCAGGTGGATCTTCTCGACCGTGCGGCCCAGACGGTGCTCGAGGCTCTTGAGCGCACCGAGATCCGAGGCGGTGACGAAGGTGATCGCCGTCCCGGTGGCGCCGGCGCGGCCGGTCCGTCCGATCCGGTGGACGTAGTCCTCGGGATCGAGGGGCACGTCGTAGTTCACGACGTGGCTGATCCCCTCCACGTCGAGTCCGCGCTGGGCGACGTCGGTGGCCACGAGGAACCGCACCTTCCCGGTGGCGAAGCGCTCGAGCGCGCGCGTGCGCTGCTTCATGTGCTTGTTCGAGTGCATCACGTCGACGTCGAGGCCCTCGCGCTGGAGGCGCGCCTCGAGCACGTCCGCCCCGGCCTTGGTCCGCGTGAAGATGAGCACCTGGTCCCACCCCGGCGCCTTCAGGAGCTCGAGAAGCAGGTCCGGCTTCTTCTCCGGCTTGACCGAGTAGAACTGCTCCTCGATTCCGTCGGCGGTCGTTCCGGCCGGGGTCGCCTCGATCCACTTCGGCTCCCTGGTGATGCGCAGCGCCAGGTCGTGCACGCCGTTGGGCATCGTTGCGCTGAAGAGCATCGTCTGACGCTTCTTCGGCATGCCGCGCAGCACCTCCTCGATCTGGGGGCGGAACCCCATGTCGAGCATCCGATCGGCCTCGTCGAGCACGAGGTAATCGACCTTGCTCAGATCGACTCGCTTCGACTGCATGTGGTCGATGAAGCGCCCGGGCGTGGCCACGATCACCTCGAACCCCTGCTCCAGCGCCTTGATCTGGGGCCCGTAGCTGACGCCTCCGAAGATCGCCTCGGAGCGGATGCTCGTTCCCTTCGAGAGCGCGACCGTGTCGTCCGAGACCTGCTGCGCGAGCTCCCGTGTCGGGCAGAGCACGAGGACCTGGAGGCCCCCACCCACCTTCACGCGCTCCAGCGCGGGGACCATGAACGCGGCGGTCTTGCCCGTGCCCGTCTGGGCGATGCCGACCACGTCGATTCCCGTGAGTCCGGCCGGGATCGCCTGTTTCTGAATCGGAGTGGGCTCGGTCCACCCGAGGGCCTCGATCGCCGCGAGGCGCTCCGGAGAGATGCCCAGATCCGAGAATGTCTTCTGTTCCGACTGTGCTTCCAACTGACTTCGTCCTTGCCTGATGAGCCTCCGCGCGGCGTAGGCCGCGCGGGGCGAGAGTGCACGCAATCTAACGGCGCCCCGGGGGTCGTGGGACCGGAACGACGGGCCCGCTCACACGTTCCTTGCCTTGTCCCCGGCACTCTGACAACTTGGCGGCCGTGTGGGAGCCGAGGCGCGCTCCCCGACTCGCCATCCCGCCATCTCAGGCAAGCCCGGACGCACCCGGTCCGATGGACTCGAACACCCCCGACTCCCCCCGCACGTCGGTGCTCTTCGTCTGTCTCGGCAACATCTGCCGATCCCCCCTCGCCGAAGGCATCTTCCTCCACCTCGTCGAGGAGGCAGGCCTCTCCGACCGCTTCGACATCGACTCCGCCGGAACGGGCTCCTGGCACGTCGGTGAGCCGCCCGACGCGCGCGCCACGCTCGTGGCCAGTCAGCACGGGGTCGAGCTCACGAGCAGGGCACGCCAGCTCACCGCCGACGATCTGCTCCGTTTCGACTGGATCATCGCCATGGATCGCGAGAACTTGCGCAACATCCAGCGCATGGCGGACGCGGCCGGGTCCGAGGCGGAGATCCACCTCCTGCGTGAGTTCGACCCGGAGGGGGAGGGAGACGAGGTACCCGATCCGTACTACGGCGGGGCCAGCGGCTTCGAGAACGTGTACGTGATGGTCCACCGCTCCTGCCAGAAGCTCCTGGACCGTCTCCGCGCGGCGTGAGCCGGCGCCACCGGTGAGCGGGCTCCCGGCGGCCGTCCGGGACTCCGTCGAGGCGGCCCGCCCGGGGCGCTCGGTGGCGGCGCTCACCCCCGTCACCGGCGGATGCGTCAACCACGGCGCGCGGCTGCGCTGGGACGACGGCGTCGAGCACTTCCTGAAGTGGAACCCCTCGGCGCCGCCCGGCATCTTCGTGGCCGAGGCCGACGGCCTCGGCGCGCTCGCGGAGGCAGCCGCCAGGGGTGGCGCGGGCCTCCGGGTGCCGGAGCCCGTGGACCACGGAGAGACCCCGGCGGGCGCCTGGCTGCTCTGCGCGTGGGTGGGTCCGGGACGGGAGGCGTCCGGCTTCCCGGCGCGCTTCGGTCAGGCGCTCGCGCGACTCCACGACGCGCCCGCGGCGGCGGACTTCGGCTGGGAGCGGGACAACTGGATCGGTTCGCTTCCCCAGGAGAATCGCCCCGGAGCCGACTGGCCCGCGTTCTGGCGCGACCGGCGCATCACGCCGCAGCTCGAACGGGCCCGCGCCCGAGGACGATGCACGGATCCGATCTTCGACCGGTTCGTCGACCGGCTCCCCGAGGCGCTCGCCGACGTCGGCGCGCCGAGCCTGCTCCACGGCGACCTCTGGAGCGGCAACGCCTGGGCCGGCCCGGAGGGAGCTCCGGTCGTGGCGGACCCGGCCGTGTACCGCGGTCACGGAGAGGTCGACCTGGCCATGACCGAGCTCTTCGGCGGCTTCGGGCCCGACTTCTACCGCGGGTACGCGCGGGTGCGTCCGATCGACGGAGCGTACGAGAGCCACCGTCGGGACACGTACCAGCTCTACTACCTGCTGGTGCACGTGAACCTATTCGGGGCGTCCTACGAGCCGGGCGCGCGCGCGGCCGCCGATCGGGTGCGTCGCGCGCTCGGCTGATTCCGTCCGACCCGGCGTGCTCAGCCCTCCGGCGCGCCCGCCATGCACGCTATCCGCCGGAACGCCTCCTCGAGCACCTCGTCCGAGGTGGCGAAGCTCAGACGGACCCAGCGGTCGTCTCCGAACGCCCCACCGGGCACCAGAGCGACGCCCTCGCGCTCCAGGAGCGCCGAGCACCACGCCGTCGCGTCCGCGATGTCGGCGTCGAAGAACCCGTCGACCCGGAAGTAGAGATAGAAGGCCCCGCCGGGGCGGACGTACTGCACTCCGGGCAGCAGCTCCTCGAGCCGCTGGACGACCAGGTCCCGCCGACGGCGGAACGCCGCGCCCATCTCGACGAGCGAGCGCCGGGACGCGTCCCCGTCGGAGTACGCCCGCAGCGCGGCCACCTGGGACGGGGTGGCCGCGTTCGACGTCACCTGGCTCTGGAGCGCGGTGAGCTTCTTCGCCACCTCGGGGTCGGTGTACGAGAAGCCGATCCGCCACCCCGTCATGGCGTAGCTCTTCGACGCCCCGTCGATGAGCACGTGCGGCCCGAGATCGGATTCGGGCAGGTCGAGGATCCCCGGCGCAGGCTCGTCGGCGTCGTGGTGGATGTTCCGGTAGATCTCGTCGGAGATCAGCCACACCTCCCGGTCCCGGCACCAGCGCGCGATCGCCTCGAGCTCGGCCCGTGTGTAGACCGCCCCCGTCGGGTTGGACGGAGTGTTGATGACGAGGCCCCGGGTCGACGCTCCGGCCGCCGCGTCGAGGTCGTCGGGGGTCACCTTGAAGCCCCGATCCTCGGCGCCGAAGACCGCGACGGGCTCGGCCCGCGCCAGCGTGACGAGGTCCGGGTACGTCGTCCAGTACGGCGCGGCGATCAGAACCTGATCGCCGGGGCCGAAGAGCGAGAAGATGGCGTTGAAGAGCGCCTGCTTGGCTCCGGAAGTCACGACGACTCCCTCCGCCGGGAGCGGCCGACCCGCGCCCTCTCCGAGGTGGCGGGCGATCGCGGCGCGGAGCTCCGGGATGCCGGCCGGCGGCGTGTACCGGGTCCGGCCGGCCCGGATCCCCTCCACGGCCGCGTCGGAGATGAAACCCAGCGTGTCGAAGTCGGGCTCGCCCGCGCTCAGGTTGATGATGTCCCGTCCCTCGGCCGCGAGCTTCTTGGCGAGCGTGCTCACCGCGATCGTCGCCGACGGCTTGAGCTTCTCGACGTTCTGGCTGAAGTGCATCCGGGCTCTCCCTGGGCGTTACGGGCCCGGAATATGGCGCGGGCCCTGATCCCGTGAAAGCTTCGCCCGCATGACTTCGCACCCCCTGCGCGCCTACTACGACGTCGTCGACCCGCTCTCCTGGCTGGTATCGGAGGAGATCGCGGCCCTCGGCGAAGAGGCCGGAGAGGTGGAGTGGATCCCCTTCGAGGTGCGCCCCCCGCCCGCGCCGCTGGTCTCGCTCGACGACCCCGCCGTCGAGGCGCGCTGGCAGGAGGCGCGCGCGCTCCTCCCGGGTGACGCGTCCCCCTTCGACCCCCCCCTTCTCGTTCCCTGGAGCCGGAAGGCCCACGAGCTCGTCTTGCACGCCTCGACCCGTGACCGGAGCGACGAGGTCCGCGCGCGACTCCAGCGTGCGTACCTCTTCGAGGCGCGCGACATCGGGCGCGTCGACGTGCTCGTCGAGGAGGCCGTGGCGGTCGGACTCGACCGGACCGAAGCGAAGGCGGTGCTCGACGTCGACAAGCACGACGCCGAGGTCGCCGCGCTGCGCTCCGCCGCCGTGGCGGCCGGCGTCCGCGTCACGCCGACGCTCGCGCTCGGGGACCGGCGGCTGGAGGGGTTCCACAACCGTGCCGCCATCCGCACCTTTCTCGGCACCTGATTTCCCGAGAATTCGAGCGATCGACGAAGACATGGCCGGTTATCAGCGCAAGACGGCGTTCTCCCCGGCGGAGGTCCTGGCCAAGGCCGAGGAGTTCCTCCCCCAGCTCGTCGGACTCAGCCGGTCCAAGGAGTCGCCCCACAGCGCCACGTACAACGGCGCGGAGGGAACCGTGACGATCTCGGCACACCGGCACGGGCCCTACACCGACGTCGTGGCCAA
Organism: uncultured Gemmatimonadales bacterium; assembly: GCA_937982605.1. Classification (GTDB taxonomy): domain Bacteria; phylum Gemmatimonadota; class Gemmatimonadetes; order Longimicrobiales; family Gaopeijiaceae; genus UBA2589. The sequence goes on from CALJLC010000099.1 coordinate 7,202, forward strand.
CACCGACCGCTTGCGTACCTCGAGGCTCGACTACGAGATCCAGCGCTTCCTCAACGAGCTGCCGTACGAGCCCGGGGACCGCGGTGGCCCGGGGTCGGGCGAGCCTACCTGACGAGGTACCGATGTCGTCGTTCGAGGACCTCGGGGTCCCTCCGGAGATCGCCGAGGCCCTCGCGGCCGAGGGAATCGAGAGCCCGACTCCCCTGCAGGAGGCGGCCATCCCGGTCGTCCGCAAGGGCAACAACCTCCTGATCGAGGCCGGGCCCGGAGCCGGGGTCCTCATCGGCTGGTCCGTGGGGCTGCTCGAGCGGCTGGAGCCCGGAGGCGACGGGCCGGCGGGGCTCGTCCTGTGCGCCAGCCGGGAGACGGCGGACGCCCTGGCCGAGTCGACGGCGCGCGTCGCCGCGGCCACGGACCACCGGATCGCGGCCCTGGGCGCCGCCTGGGTCCTCCCCGAACGGGCGGACCTCCTCTTCGCCGGCGTCGGCGACGCGCTCGAGGCACTGGGCGCCGGCGCGCTCTCCGGAGAAGGCGTGCGCGCGATCGTGGTCGACCAGGCCCAGCTCATCGATGCGTCGCCGGGGCTGGATCGCGTGGAGAAGGTCCTCGACTACCTGCCGGCGGATACACAGCGGATCATGAGCGCGCTCCCGATGACCCCGGCGGTCTCGGACTTCGCGGCGCGACACTTCAAGCGCACGGTCACCGTCCCCCCCACCGACGGCGGAGACGGACCGTCCCGGGGCGAGGTCCGCTTCCGGATCACGGCGGAACCGAGGGACGCGGGCACGCTCCGGGTCGTCGAGGACGTCCTCGGCGAGGGCGCGCGCCACGTGCTCGTCTTCTCCCGGACGGAGGATCGCGCCGCCGACCTCGGAGACTACCTGACGCTCCACGGCTACGGGGCCGGAGCCCCCGGGGACCCGGACGCACCGGTGTGGCTCGGCGTCGACGCGCTGGAGGCCCGCGAAGCCGTGGGCGACGCGGCGGGCGTCGTCGTGGTGAGCGCCGACGTCCCGGCCGACCCCGACACGCTGGACCGCCGCCACGCGATCTCCGCCGGGGGCGTCGCCGTGGTGCTGCCCCGCGAGGCACAACACCTCACGCGCCGCGGCCGCCCGACCGCATACGGCACCGGCCCGTAGCCGCCGGGCGCCCGGCCCGCCGATCCGATGGCGGGCCTGCGCGCCGCGCTGGACCAGGCCATCGACGACGAGGACATCGCGCCGTACATGGTGGCGCTGGAGCCGCTCCTCGAGACGCGCGACCCGATGGAGATCGCGGCCGCCGCCGTCGCGCTCCTTCGGCGCAGGCCGACGGACTCGTCGGCGCCCGCGGCCACGGCTTCCCCCACGAAGCCGCGGGCTTCCGAGCCGAGAACGGCGGCGGTGCCGTCCTGGGCCAAGCTGTTCCTGAGCGTCGGCGAGCGGGACGGCCTGTCGAAGGGCGACCTCCTCGGCGCGATCACGGGCGAGGCGTCCGTCCCCGGCGACGCCGTCGGGAGGATCGAGATCCGCGAGTCGCACACGCTCGTGGAGGTCCACGCGGACGTGGCGCAGAAGGTCATCCGCGCGCTCAACGGCACCACCATCCGCGGTCGGTCCGTGCGCGCCGACTTCGACCGACCACGCAGGCAGGCACCGAGGAAGTCCGGGCCCCGTCGCTGACCTCGAGCGGCCCGGCGCGTCGTCGGCCGCCCCCGCACGCGTCGCTTGGAACGGAGAAGGGGCCGCGTCGCGCGTCGGCGACACGGCCCCCCGTCGACCC
>CALJLC010000100.1 GCA_937982605.1 uncultured Gemmatimonadales bacterium
TCGACGGGGCCGAGCCGGGCGACCACGTCTGGGTGACGGGGGAGCTCGGGGGCAGCGCCGCCGCGGTGCGCGCCTGGGAGGCGGGCGGCGAGCCCGCCCCGGCGCTCCGGGCGGCGTACGCGTCGCCCCGGGCGCGGGTGGAGGAGGCGCGCTGTCTGGTCGAGCGGGAGTTCGTCGACGCCATGATCGACCTCTCCGACGGCCTCGCCGGCGACGTCGGCCACATCGCCGCGGCGTCGGGCGTCGCGATCACTCTGGAGCTGGACCGAGTGCCCGTGGCACCCGCCGCGCTGGAGGCTCTGGGCCCCGACGCCGCCCTGGAGGCGGCGCTGCACGGCGGGGAGGACTACGAGCTCTGCTTCGTCACCGATCCCGACGTCGTCGACGTCGAGGAGTTCGAGCGCCGCTTCGGCGTGCGGGTCACGCGGGTGGGGGTCGTCTCGGCGGGCGAAGGCGTACACCTGCGTCGATCGGACGGCTCGATCACCGAGGCGGGCCGGGGCGGCTTCGATCACTGGGCGTCCCCGGCGGACTGATGCTGCGCCTGTTCCTCGTCGCCGTCGCCATCATCCCGGCCACCGTGTGGCACGGCGCCCGAGTGCTGTGGCACGCCTGGCGAGGAGCACCCGTCTCGTCCCCCGTCTACGACGAGGCTCCGCGGCGCTGGTCGCGCCTGATCCTGGCGCTCTCCGGGGTGCGGATCGAGCTCGAGAACGCGGAGGCCATCGATCCGACCCGGCCGCAGATCCTCGTGGCGAACCACACCTCGTGGTACGACGTTCTGGCGCTCGCCGGTCACCTCCCCGGCCGCTTCGTCTTCGTGGCCAAGCGGGAGCTCGAGAGCGTGCCGATCTTCGGCCGCGCGGCCGCCGCGTGCGGCCAGATCTTCATCGACCGCCAGGACCGGGCCGCCGCGATCGAGTCGCTCGATCGAGCCCGGCGGAGCTTGGAAGAGACGCGTCCTACCGTCATCATGTTCCCGGAGGGAACGCGGTCCCCGGACGGACGGCTGCGCGCGTTCAAGAAGGGGGCGTTCGTCCTCGCGATCCAGGCTGGCGTGGAGGTGGTGCCGGCGGCGATCTCGGGGTCGCACGAGGTGATGCGGAAGGGCTCCCTCCTCATCCGGCCCGGCACGATCACGGTGCGCTTCGGCGATCCGATCGACGTGTCGGGCTTCGCGGTCGACGACCGCAACGCACTGACCGAACAGGCCTGGCAGGCGCTGGCGGCGCTCCAGGCGTCCCGATCTCTCAACGAATCGAATTAGGAGGAGCCGTGTCGGCGATCGTCGACGTACGGGGTCGCGAGATCCTGGACTCTCGTGGGAACCCGACCGTGGAAGCGGAAGTCACGCTCGAGACAGGGGTCCGCGGCCGCGCGGCCGTACCGTCGGGCGCGTCGACCGGGGCGCACGAGGCGGTGGAGCTCCGCGACGGGGACCGCGAGCGCTACCTCGGCAAGGGGGTGCGCAAGGCGGTCGCCAACATCAACGACAAGATCAACACGGCGCTGCGCGGATTCGAGGCGCGGGAGCAGCTCGACATCGACCGGACGATGCTCGATCTCGACGGCACCGAGAACAAGCGGAATCTCGGCGCGAACGCGATCCTGGCCGTGTCGATGGCGGCGGCGCGCGCCGCGGCGCTCGAGAACCACATGCCGCTGTGGCGCTACCTCGCGCAGGGCGGCGACGCCGACACGCTCCCGGTTCCCATGATGAACATCCTCAACGGCGGGGCCCACGCGCCCAACAACGTCGACATCCAGGAGTTCATGGTCATGCCGGTCGGGGCCGAGACTTTCTCGGAGGGGCTGAGGATGGGCGTCGAGATCTTCCACCACCTCAAGAAGGTCCTCACCGAGCAGGGCAAGAACACCGCGGTCGGAGACGAGGGCGGCTTCGCGCCGGACCTGGCCAGCAACGAGGAGGCCGTCGAGGTCGTGCTGCAGGCGATCGAGCGGGCCGGCTTCCGCCCCGGCGACGAGGTCGTGATCACCCTCGACGCGGCGGCGACCGAGTTCCACGAGAACGGGGAGTACGTCTTCCACTGGTCGGGCGGCGAGCGCCGCGACGCCGCCGGAATGGTTGAATTCTGGCGTGACTGGGTTGCAAAGTATCCCATCCGCTCCATCGAGGACCCGCTCGACGAGAACGACTGGCACGGCTGGAAGGCGATCACCGAGGCGATCGGCTCCGACGTCCAGATCGTCGGAGACGACCTCTTCGTGACCAACTCCGATCGGCTGGAGCAGGGGATCCGTGACGGGGCGGCGAACGCCATCCTCGTGAAGGTCAACCAGATCGGAACGCTGACGGAGACGCTCGAGACCATGCGCATCGCCCGGGAAGCCGGCTACGCCAGCGTCGTGTCGCACCGCTCCGGTGAGACCGAGGACACGCTGATCGCGGATCTGGCCGTGGCGACCGGGGCGGGACAGATCAAGACCGGAAGCGCCAGTCGCACGGACCGCGTGGCCAAGTACAACCAGCTCCTCCGCATCGAGGAGCAGCTCGGCCCCGCCGCCCGGTATCCGTGCCGCGCCCTCTTCGCCGGATCGCCAGGACAAGGAGACGACCCGTCGAGGAGCGCTCGTGGACGCTCGGGCGCGCCGTCGTGCCGGGCTTCTTCCTGGCGGCGGTCTACTTCGCCGTCTTCGGCGGAGAGTACTCGGTCTTCGAGCTGAGGCGGGCGCGGGCCGCGGTCGAGGTCGAGCGCGCCCGGCTGGCCGAGGTGTCGCTGCGCATGGACTCGCTCAGCGCCCGGGCCGACTCGCTCGAAAACGACCCGCTCACGATCGAGCGGGTGGCGCGGGAGGAGTTCGGGATGATCCGTGACGGCGAAACGCTCTACCGCTTCGCGGACGTGGACCCGGAGCTGACGGAGGTGGCGGCGCCGGAGCGATAGCGCCGGCCGCCGTCCGGCTACGCCTCCCCGTCGTCCTCTCCCTCGGCCGGGACCAGGGCCCGGCCCCGCTCCTTCTTCGCCTCGCCGAGCATCCGCCGGGCTGCGCCCTCGATCACGCCGGCTGCGTCGCCGTCCCCGAGCCCCGGGACGTCCTCTGCGCCGGGCAGGCTCGAGCCCGCCATCGCCTCGGTGGCGGCCGCGAGCGCGCGCTGGCGCGCCTCCGGCGACGCCGCCTTCGACTCCTTCACGAAGGGCGCGAAGAGGTCGATCGGGATCGGGAAGAGCGTCGTCGAGTTGTTCTCGACCGCCACCTCCGAGACCGTCTGCAGGAAGCGGAGCTGCATGGCGACCGGGAACTGCTCGATGATCTCCGCGGCCTCGGCGAGCTTGGCCGACGCCTGGTACTCGCCGGTGGCGTTGATGACCTTCGCGCGCCGCTCGCGCTCCGCCTCGGCCTGCTTGGCCATCGCCCGCTTCATCTCCTTGGGCAGGTCGATGTCCTTGATCTCGACGCCCGTCACGTCGATGCCCCACGGATCGGTGCCTTCGTCGATGATCTGGCGCACCACCTCGTTGATCCGCTCCCGCTCGGCGAGCAGCTCGTCGAGCTCCGACTGCCCGATCACCGAGCGGAGCGTCGTCTGCGCGAGCTGGCTCGTGGCGAAGTAGTAGTCCTCGATCTCGATGACCGCCTTAGTGGGATCGGCCACGCGGAAGTAGACGACGGCGTTGACCCGGACCGAGACGTTGTCCTTCGTGATCGTGTCCTGCGGCGCGATGTCGAGCGCGACGATGCGCAGGTCCATCTTGCGCAGCCGGTCGACGCCGAACGGCACCAGGAAGATGAGCCCCGGCCCCTTGGCCCGGGTCAGCTTGCCGAGCCGGAAGACGACGCCGCGCTCGTACTCGAAGAGGATGCGGACGCTGGTGAGAATGGCGCCGCCCGCCACCACGAGGGCCGGGATGAGAAGGGCTGCCGGATCCATTGCGTCGTCTCCGTCGAGGGGTGTGGCCCTGCCTACCCCCCAGTGGGCAGCGGGTGCGCCTCGAAGGCAAGCCCCCGGCGTGACGGGACGCCGCCGGGAGGCCCGCGTGCGCCGGATCGAAGCTGGTTGACACGGCTCCGGGCCCGGATGAGCTTTTTCGGCCCCGCCGGAGTAGCTCAGTCGGTTAGAGCAGCGGAATCATAATCCGCGTGTCGGGGGTTC
>CALJLC010000101.1 GCA_937982605.1 uncultured Gemmatimonadales bacterium
GGGCCGGGGCGGGCGCCTGGTCGATGTCGGCAATGCGATCACCGACACGGGAACCGATATCTCACACGCGGACATGAGGACGACCGAGGGCGGCATGCACGGCGAGTTCGTCGTCGAAGTTCGTGACCTGGCCCACCTGGAGAAGGTCCGGAGGAGCATCGGGCGGGTGAAGGGAGTTCTGGACGTGGAGCGACGCGAGCACTTCGACGAAGAGGATCTGGGTTGGGCGTGACTTCCCACCAAGGGCCGGAATCCCCGAGGCGGCGACGGGGATCGCGTTTCGACTGGGCGGTAGCCCTCCTCGCGTTCCTCCTGGGCCCCGGCCCCGGGGACGCGCAGACGCTCGACGTCTACGACCCCCTCGAGGACCGCCTCCGGCTGCTCCAGATCTCCGGCGAGGCGCCCGCCGGCTCGTTCTCTCTCCGGCCGCTCGTCTTCCGGGAGGACGTCACGGACCTGGCAGGCGTCGGAGCTCAGCCGATCGGGTGGTCCCGCGCCGGGAGCCTCGGTTCGGCTGGCTGGAGCTCCGAGCTACGGCTCGATGCGCCCGAGGCCCGCCTCCGCCTGATCCGCAACTCGCGCATCCCCACGGTCGCCAACGACGGCGTCGTCTGGCAGGGGAGAGGGGTCACCACCGCGCTGGACGTGGGCACCGCGCTCCGATGGCGCGGTCTGCGCGTCTCGATCCGTCCGACGCTCGTGTGGAATCAGAACGCGGCGTTCACCCTCGCCCCCGTGACGGTGTCGGGGCAACCGGAGTACGCCTACCCGTGGCGCGCGATCGACCTTCCCCAGCGCTTCGGGCCCGACGCCTTCTGGACGCTCCACCCGGGCCAGTCGGAAGTCCGCCTCAGCGGCTTCGGCGCCACCGCTGGCTTCGGGACCCGGAACCTGTGGTGGGGTCCGGGGATCCGGAACGCGATCGTGCTCAGCAACAACGCGGGCGGCTTCCCGCACGCCTTCCTCGGCACGCGCGGCCCACGCGACGTCGGGATCGGAACGCTCGAGGCGAACTGGATCTGGGGACGCTTGCAGCAGTCCGACTGGTTCGATCCGGACGTGGAGAACGACTCGCGGTACGTGACCGGCCTCGTTCTGGCGTACAACCCGAGCTTCCTCCCCGGCCTCTCCGTCGGCGGCACGCGCATGTTCTACGCGTACGTGCCCGTGGGCGGGGTCTCGTTCTCGGACTACTTCCTCGTCTTCCAGGGGATCACGAAGCAGAGTCAGGCGACGGCGGAGAACCCCAGGGGCAACGACGAACGCGATCAGATGCTGTCGATCTTCGCTCGCTGGGTGCTGGCCGAGAGCGCGTTCGAGGTCTACGCCGAGTGGTCGCGCAACGACCACTCCGCGAACCTGACGGACTTCGTCCTCGAGCCGGAGCACTCCCAGGGGTATACCCTCGGTCTGCAGAAGGCCCTGGCGCTCGCCGACGGACGACGTCTCGCGCTCCGCGGTGAGCTGACGCACCTCCAGCGCGCGCCGACCTTCCTGCTGCGCGCCAGTCCGCCGTACTACACCCACCACCTGGTCACCCAGGGCTATACCCAGCAGGGCCAGGTCGTCGGCGCCGGCGTCGGCCCGGGCGGCAACCAGCAGCACGTCGGCGTCGACCTCTACGACTCGTGGGGCCGCGTCGGCGTGATGCTCCAGCGTCGGGTGGCGGACAACGACGCGTTCTACGAGTGGGCCGAAGCCAATGGCGGCACCTTCAACGACCACGACGTCTCGTTCGACCTCGGGCTGAACGGGTTGTGGTTCCGTGCGCCTCTCCAGCTCGGTGGCGGCGTGATCCTCACAAGGCAGCTGAACCGCTACTTCTTCGGCCGCTCCATCTGGAACTGGAACGTCTCCCTCGAGGCGCGCTGGCGGCCCCTCGCGGACTGACGTCGAGCGCGCGTTGAACTTCCAGCTCGTCTCCCCGCACGTTCCCGCCGGCGATCAGCCGGGCGCCATCGAGGAGCTCTCGGCCGGTCTCCGGCGCGGCGACCGTCACCAGGTCCTGCTCGGCGCGACGGGCACGGGAAAGACGTTCACCGTGGCGCACATGATCGCCGAGTACGGTCGCCCGACGCTGGTGATGTCGCACAACAAGACGCTGGCGGCGCAGCTCTACGGGGAGCTCAAGGCGCTCTTCCCGCACAACGCCGTCGAGTACTTCATCTCGTACTACGACTACTACCAGCCCGAGGCGTACGTAGCGGCGACGGACACGTACATCGAGAAGGACGCCTCGATCAACGAGGACATCGAGCGGCTCCGGCTCCGGGCCACGTCGTCGCTGATGGAGCGGGAGGACGTGATCGTCGTCGCCTCGGTGTCGTGCATCTTCGGCCTCGGCAACCCGGCGGACTATCGCGGGCTGATGCTGCACGTCGACGTCGGGGGCGAGCATCCCCGACGGGAGATCCTGAAGGGGCTCGTGGCGATCCAGTACAAGCGCAACGACTACCTCTTCGAGCGGGGCACCTTCCGGGTGCGCGGCGACACGGTCGAGGTCTTCCCGGCCTACGACGAGCAGGCGATCCGGATCGAGCTCTGGGGCGACGAGGTGGAGCGCATCAGCCGCTTCGATCCGCTCACGGGCGAGGTCATCGCCACGCTGGAGCGTACGGCGATCTACCCCGCGAGCCACTACGTGACGCGGCGTCAGACGATCAACGCCATGATCCCGGCGATCCGCGAGGAGCTCGCCGAACAGCTGGCGAGGTTCCGGGCCGACGGTCAGCTCCTCGAGGCGCAGCGGCTCGAGCAGCGCACGAACTTCGACATCGAGATGATGCTCGAGATCGGGACGTGCCCGGGCATCGAGAACTACTCGCTCTATACGAGCGGAAGGCGCCCGGGAGAGCGACCCGCCTGCCTGCTCGACTACTTCCCGGCCGATTTCCTCACGGTCGTCGACGAGTCGCACGTCTCGATCCCGCAGATCAACGGGATGTACAACGGGGACCGCTCGCGGAAGCTCACGCTCATCGAGCACGGCTTCCGCCTCCCCTCGGCGCTCGACAACCGGCCGCTCAAGTTCGAGGAGTGGGTGCGCGTGGTGCCGCAGGCGGTCTTCGTCTCGGCCACCCCCGGCGACTGGGAGCTCCAGCAGACCGGCGGCGCCGTGGTCGAGCAGATCATCCGGCCGACCGGTCTCGTCGACCCCGAGATCGTGGTGCGTCCGGTGAAGGGACAGGTCGACGACCTCCTCGCGGAGATCCGGGAGCGGGAGCGGCGCGGCGAGCGCGTTCTGGTGACGACGCTCACCAAGCGGATGGCCGAGGACCTCTCCGAGTACCTGCAATCGGTCGGTGTGCGCGTCCGGTACATGCACTCCGAGGTCGACACGATCGAGCGCATGGCGATCCTGCGGGCGCTCCGGCTCGGCAAGATCGACGTGCTGGTGGGCATCAACCTGCTCCGCGAGGGTCTCGACCTGCCCGAGGTCTCGCTGGTGGCGATCCTGGACGCGGACAAGGAGGGATTCCTCCGCAACGCCCGGTCGCTGATCCAGACCGTCGGCCGGGCCGCCCGCAACGTCGGCGGGAAGGCCATCATGTACGCCGACCGGGTGACCGACTCGATGCAGCGCTGCATCGAGGAGACCAACCGCCGCCGCGTCGCGCAGATGGCCCACAACGAGGAGCACGGGATCACCCCGGAGACGATCCGGAAGAGCGTCGAGGAGATCGAGTTCGCGACGCGGGTCGCGGACGCCCGGGCCGCTCCGGCCGCGGTCGCCGAAGGGCCCGAGTCGTACGCCGACGAGATCAACCGCGAGGAGTACGTGAAGATCCTCGAGAAGGAGATGGCCGAGGCGGCCGAGGCGCTCGATTTCGAGCGAGCCGCTCTGCTGCGGGACCAGCTCTTCGAGCTGCGGGCGGCGAAGTAGACCCCGGGTGAAACGAAGACGTAGAAGGCTTCCGCCGACCGGGGTTACCTTGGAAACCGGTAACCGCTTCGGTTCTCCCCTTTCCGCGGAACGGACTGCATGAAAGTAGGAGTCATCGGCTCGGGCTACGTGGGCCTGGTCGCCGGCGCCTGTCTGGCCGAGTCGGGCAACGACGTCGTCTGCGCGGACATCGACGAGCAGAAGATCGCGCGGCTCAACGACGGCGAGATCCCGATCTACGAGCCAGGCCTCGAGCCGCTCATCGAGCGGAACCTCGCGGCGGGCCGCCTCGGCTTCACGACCGACGTGCCGGCGGCGGTGCGCGCGTCGAAGGTGATCTTCATCGCGGTCGGCACCCCTCCCGGGGAAGACGGCTCTGCGGACCTGCAGCATGTCCTGGCGGTGGCCAGGACGATCGGCCAGTCGATGCAGGACGAGAAGATCGTGATCACCAAGAGCACGGTGCCCGTGGGCACGGCGCGGCTCGTGCGCGAGGCGATCGAGGCCGAGACGGACATCCCGGTGCACGTCTGCTCCAACCCGGAGTTCCTCAAGGAGGGCGCGGCGGTCGACGACTTCATGAAGCCGGACCGCGTCGTCATCGGCGTGGACTCGGAGTACGCGGCCCGGGTGCTCCGGGAGCTGTACGAGCCCTTCGTGCGCACCGGTCACGCCATCATGATCATGGACGTGCCCGCGGCGGAGATCACGAAGTACGCGGCCAATGCCATGCTGGCCACCCGGATCTCGTTCATGAACTCGATCGCGCGGCTCTGTGAGGCGACCGGGGCGGACGTCAACGCCGTACGCACCGGCGTCGGCTCCGATTCGCGCATCGGCCCGAGCTTCCTCTTTCCCGGCGTCGGGTACGGCGGCTCCTGCTTTCCGAAGGACGTGAAGGCGCTGGTACGGACGATGCGGGAGTACGGTGTGGATGCATCGATCCTGCAGGCCGTCGAGGACGTCAACGAGACGCAGAAGACGACGCTTCTCTCGCGGCTCGTCGATCGGCTCGGGGAAGACCTCACCGGGCGGACCGTCGCGGTGTGGGGTCTCGCGTTCAAGCCCAACACGGACGACATGCGCGAGGCGCCGAGCCTGGTGACGATCGAGGGTCTGCTCGAGCGGGGCGCCCGCGTCGTGGCGCACGATCCCGTGGCCACCCGGGAGGCCCGGCACCACCTAGGCGATCGCATCGAGTACGTGGACACGAACTACCACGCGCTCGACGGAGCCGACGCGCTGGTGATCCACACCGAGTGGCATCCCTACCGGAGCCCCGACTTCCCGCGCATGCGGGCGGCGATGAAGACCCCGCTCATCCTGGACGGCCGCAACCTCTACGATCCGCAGGACATGGCCGAGCACGGCTTCGAGTACGTCTCGATCGGCCGCCAGCCGGTCGGGCTCGACGCCGGGGCGGGGCAGGCGGCCGCGGCCGCGCGCTCGGAGGCCTGATTGCGGGTTCTCATCACGGGCGCCGCGGGCTTCCTCGGCTCCCACCTGGCCGAACGGTTCCTCACCGAAGGCCACGAGGTGATCGGGGTCGACAACTTCGTCACCGGCTCGAGGCAGAACGCCGAGATACTGTACGGCTACGACGGCTTCCGACTCATCGAGCGCGACGTCTCGCAACCGCTCTTCGTCCGGGAGGAGCTGGACGGCGTGCTCCACTTCGCGTCGCCGGCCAGCCCCGTCGACTACCTCGAGCTCCCCATCCAGACGCTGAAGGTGGGCAGTCTGGGCACGCACAACGCGCTCGGGCTGGCCAAGGCGAAGGGCGCGCGCTTCCTCCTGGCGTCGACATCGGAGGTCTACGGCGATCCGCAGGTCCACCCGCAGTCGGAGACGTACTGGGGGCACGTGAACCCGATCGGCCTGCGTGGCGTCTACGACGAGGCCAAACGCTTCGCCGAGGCGATGACGATGGCCTACCACCGCACGCACGGTGTGGAGACGCGGATCGTCCGGATCTTCAACACCTACGGTCCGCGAATGCGACCGGGTGACGGGCGCGTCGTCTCCAACTTCATCGTGCAGGCGCTGCGCGGGGAGCCGCTGACGATCTACGGCGACGGCAGCCAGACCCGCTCGTTCTGCTACGTCCAGGACGAGGTGGACGGCATCTTCCGGCTCTTTCACTCCGAGCGGGTGGAGCCCGTCAACATCGGCAACCCCAACGAGTTCACGATCCGGGAGCTGGCCGACATCGTGCTCGAGGAGACCGGCAGCGATTCGACGATCGAGTCGCTTCCGCTCCCGGAGGACGACCCGAAGGTGCGCCGGCCGGACATCACCGTCGCCCGGTCGGTGCTCGAGTGGGAGCCCCGGATCCAGCTCCGGGAGGGGATCCGCGAGACGCTTCCGTACTTCCGGGGCGAGCTCGATCGACACGACGCCAGGGCGAGGACGATCGGCTGACGTCATGAAGCCCCGACGAGCCCATTCCCACCTCCGAACCCTCGAGTCGGAGTCGATCTTCGTCATGCGCGAGGTGGCCGCGCAGTTCGAGCGTCCGGTCCTCCTCTTCTCGGGCGGCAAGGACTCGATCCTGATGGTGCATCTGGCGCGCAAGGCGTTCCATCCGGCGCGCGTTCCCTTCCTGCTGGTGCACATCGACACCGGGCACAACTTCCCCGAGACGCTCGAGTTCCGGGATCGCCTCGTGGCCGACACCGGCGCCAAGCTCCACGTGGGCTCGGTCCAGGCGTCGATCGACGCGGGTCGGGTGAAGGAGGAGGACGGGCCCAACCCGAGCCGGAACGGGCTCCAGACCGTCACGCTCCTCGACACCCTCGCCGAGCTGAAGGCCGACGTCGCGCTCGGGGGCGGGCGGCGGGACGAGGAGAAGGCGCGGGCCAAGGAGCGCTTCTTCTCCCACCGGGACCGCTTCGGTCAGTGGGACCCGAAGAACCAGCGGCCCGAGGTGTGGAATCTCTTCAACGGCCGTCGGAATCCCGGCGAGCACTTTCGGGCGTTCCCCCTCTCCAACTGGACCGAGATGGACGTCTGGCAGTACATCGCCGACGAGGGGATCGAGATGCCTTCCCTGTACTTCTCGCACCGACGCAACGTCGTGGAGCGGGATGGCGTGCTCCTGGCCGAGTCGGAGCACAACCGGCTCCTCCCCGGCGAGGAGTGGGAGGAGCGGACGGTCCGTTTCCGCACCATCGGCGACGCCACCTGCACGGGGGCCACCGAGTCGACGGCCTCCACGCTCGACGAGATCATCGCCGAGGTGGCGGCGGCCCGTCAGACCGAGCGGGGCGGGCGCTCCGACGACCGGCGCTCCGAGGCCGCGATGGAAGACCGGAAGAAGCAGGGCTATTTCTGATGGACCTGCTCAGGTTTTCGACGGCCGGGTCCGTCGACGACGGGAAGTCGACGCTGATCGGGCGACTCCTCTACGACACGAAGTCGATCTTCGAGGACCAGCTCGAGGCGGTCGAGGACGCCTCGAACCGCCGCGGCGAGGGGTACGTGAACCTCGCCCTGCTCACCGACGGCCTGCGTGCCGAGCGGGAGCAGAACATCACCATCGACGTCGCCTACCGGTATTTCGCGACGCCGCGGCGGAAGTTCATCATCGCCGACACGCCGGGGCACATCCAGTACACCCGCAACATGGTGACCGGGGCGTCGACCGCCGAGCTGGCGATCATCCTGATCGACGCGAGGAACGGGGTGCTGACCCAGTCCAAGCGGCACGGCTTCCTGTCGTCGCTGCTCGGCATTCCCCACATCGTCGTGGCCGTCAACAAGATGGACCTGGTCGACTGGTCCGAGGAGCGGTACGACGAGATCGCGGCCGAGTACTCCGACTTCGCTCGCAAGCTCGGCGTCGACGACCTGACCTTCATCCCGATCTCCGCGCTGCTGGGTGACAACGTCGTCGACGAGTCGGCGAACATGCCGTGGTATCACGGCTCGACCCTGCTGCATCACCTCGAGCACGTGAACGTCGGCGCGCACCGGAACCTCGTCGACTTCCGCTTCCCGGTGCAGTACGTGATCCGGCCGGACCAGGACTATCGCGGCTACGCCGGCCGGGTGGCGTCGGGCGCCGTGCGGCCGGGAGAGCAGATCCTGGTGCTCCCGTCGCGGAAGTCCACGACGGTGGCGTCGGTCGACACCTTCGACGGCCCTCTCGACGAAGCGACGGCCGGGGACTCGGTGGCGATCACGACGACCGACGAGCTCGACATCTCCCGGGGGGACATGATCGTCCGGCCGCTCAACCTCCCGACCGCGGACACGGAGATCGACGCCACGATCTGCTGGACCTCCGAGCAGCCGATGGAGCCGAACACCCAGTACTGGCTCCGCCAGACCACACGCGAGACGAAGGCGTTCATCAACCGGGTCCTGTACCGGATCGACGTCGACACGCTCCACCGGGACGAGGTGAAGCAGTTCGAGCTCAACGACATCGGCCGAGTCCACATCACGACGGCGAAGCCGATCTTCTTCGATCGATACGATCTGAACCGGGAGACCGGGTCGTTCGTCCTGATCGATCCGCACAGCAACGCCACCGTGGCCGCGGGCATGATCCGGAGCTCGGTGCGCACCGTGGACGATCTCCCGGAGGCCGACACCGAGGAGGAGCTTCGGCCCGTGTCCCCGGACGTCGTCTGGGAGAGCTGGAACATCGACCTCCCGGCCCGGGAGGCCCGGACCGGGCACCGCGCCGCGGTGGTGTGGTTCACCGGGCTGTCCGGTTCGGGGAAGAGCTCGATCGCCCGCGGACTCGAGCGTCGCCTCTTCGAGGCCGGGGCGCAGACGATGCTCCTCGACGGGGACCAGGTGCGGCACGGCATCAACGGGGATCTGGGCTTCACGCCGGAGGACCGGACGGAGAACATCCGACGCATCGGCGAGCTCGCGGCGCTGTTCTTCCGTTCGGGCTCGATCGTGCTGTGCACCTTCGTCTCACCGTTCCGCGCGGACCGTGAGCGCGCCCGGGGCCTCATTCCGGACGGCCGCTTCGTCGAGGTCTTCGTCGACACCCCGCTCGAGGAGTGCGAGCGCAGGGACGCCAAGGGGCTCTATGCGCGGGCACGCCGGGGCGAGATCGCCCACATGACGGGGATCAGCAGCCCGTACGAGGCGCCGGAGAGCCCGGAGATCCGTCTCGAGACGGTCGGCCGGGACGTCGACGACGTCATCGCCGAGCTCCTGGTGCGGCTCCGGGACCTGGGCGTGGTGAAGTAGCCCTTTACCACGGCCCCCCCGCGCGCCAACCTTCCCCACCATGGACACCGATCACAAGCACGCGCGCCAGATCGTGGCGCGGGGCGTGAGCGCCTGGGAGCGCGACGACTTCGAATCCGCGCTGGAGACGTTCCAGGGTGTGCTCGAGGACTTCCCCCAGTTCGCGGACGTGCAGAACAAGGCGGGGCTGTGTCTGGCGATGCTCGGGCGGCTCGAGGAGGCGCTCGCGCGCTTCGACGCGGCCCTCGAGGAGAATCCCACCTACGCCGAAGCACACCTGAACCGCGGAATCATCCTCAACGACCTGGGGCGTCACGAGGAAGCCCAGGTCGCGTTCAGCAAGGCGGGGGAGCTCGACACCCGCGACTCGCCGGTCTTCCCGTCGGAGGTGGGCAACCGTATCGCGGTCACGCACGCCAAACTGGGTGACCTCTACCTCGTGGCGAATCACCCGTCCGAGGCGATCGGGCACTACCGGGCGGCTCTCGAGATCCGCCCCCGGTTCATGGACATCCGCAGCAAGTTCGCCGAGACGCTCATCGAGCTCGGGGAGCTGGAGCAGGCGAAGGACGAGCTCGTGCTGATCCTGGAGTCCCGCCCTTCGTTCGTCGGCGCCCGGGTGCGCCTCGGGGTGGTGTTGCATCGGCTCGGCGACGACGACCGGGCCGTGGAGGAGTGGAAGCGGTGCCTGGAAGACGACCCCCGAGACATGCGCGCTCGCGCCTATCTGGCGTCGGTCGAGATGACCCTCGACGGCGAGGACGGGTCCGCGTGACCGTCGAGGACCGTATGCGCGGTCCGATCCTTGCTTCCCGCTCGGTCATGAAGAACGGACGCCTCCTCTGCGCCATCCTCCTGGCTGTCGCCCCAGCGGCCTGCGGGCCGGGCGACACGGAGACGGGGGCGGTCCGCCGCGGCGACGAGGCGTTCGCGCTCGGCAACTACGAGGAGGCCCTCGCCGAGTACCGGCTCGCGCTCCGCCAGGGTGCCGACGATCCGGCCGTGACGGCCCGCGTGGCGCACACCTACACGCTCATGAACCGGGTCGACGACGCGGGCGCCTACTACGTCGATGCCACCGCGCGCGATCCGGAGCTCACCGATCAGGCCGTGTCGGATCTGATGCGCCTGGCCCGCCACGCCCGGAGCAGCAACGACCGCTTCGCGATGGCCACCGCGGTGGAGACCGCCCTCGAGCTGCGCCCGGGCCTGGGCGTGGGCGAGATGTCGCTCCCGCTGGCGCGTCACTACTACCAGAACGGCCAGTACGGCCGGGCGCTCCCCTTCTACCAGAAGGCGATGGCCGACGCCGCGGATTCGGCGCCCGAGATCGTCTTCGAGGTGGGCGTGGCGTACGACGAGATCGGTGACTGCGCGAACGCCCTGGTGTACTTCGAGCGCTTCCGGGAGCTGGTCCGTCGGTGGGAGCGCGGCGAGGTGGACTGGTACATCGGCACCTGTTCGTTCAACCTCGCCCGCGAGGTCCGCGATCGAGCGGCTTCGGGCGGCGGCGACGCCGCGCTCGAGGAGGCGCTCGCACTGGTCGAGCGGACGATCGAGGTCCAGGAGCCCCGCAACATCCAGGCGCAGGCGTGGTTCGAGAAAGGGGAGATCCTCTCCGAGCTCGGACGGTGCGACGAGGCGATGAACGCCTACGCCCAGGTCCGATACGCGGACCAGGCGGGATCGCTGATCGACCGGGCGCAGGACCGCTTCGACGCGATCCGGTTCGGTCGGGGCCTCGAGCACCTGCGCGACGGCCGTTGCCGTTAGCTTTTCCTGCTGACCCCGCTCCGAAACACGCCTTCCCGCCGCAGTGTACGTCCCCCCGATGCTTCGACAGACCCAACCCGCCGTCGCGATCGCCTTCGTCGCCGCCCTCGGGCTCTCCGCCTGCGGCGGTGGCGCGTCGAGGTATCAGGGCCTCGGTCCCGAGGAGCTCTTCGGGATCGCGTCGACCGAGTTCGCCGAGGGTAGCCACGACAACGCGATCGAGGCGCTCGACCGCCTGCTGATCGCGCACGGCGACTGGCCCCGCGTCCCCGAGGCGCGGCTCATGCTGGGTGACGCCTACTTCGAGAAGGAAGACTACCTCACCGCCCGCTCGGAGTACCGGCGCTTCCTCGACCGCTACGCCGGCCATCCCCGCTCGGCCGACGCCGCGCTGGGGATCTGCCGTTCTCTGGCGGGGCTCGCTCCGCGCCCGCAGCGGGACCAGACGTACACGCAGGAGGCCATCGGCGCGTGCCGCAACGTGGTCGTCGACTTCGCCGGCCGCGAAC
>CALJLC010000102.1 GCA_937982605.1 uncultured Gemmatimonadales bacterium
CGAGACGCTCGATCTCCAAGACCTTCATCCACGTCCGCAAGACCCATACCCCGAGGCCGACGTGCAGGGTCGCGGTCACCCAGCCCGCACCCGACGGACCCTGCGCCAGGGCACGAAGCCCTTCCCACCCGAGGAGCCAGAGACCGACCGCGGGAGGCAGCACGCTCCCCACGACGGCCCCCGCCATCCAGGGGCGCCGAGGCCGTCCCGCCACGCGCTGCACCGTGCGCATGCCGTAGGCAAGCGTGGCCACCCCCGCCGCGAGGGCCGCGAAGGCCAGAGCGGCGGCGCCCGGGGCCCCCGCCCCGAAGCGTGCGACGCTGAGGACGACTGCGAGGCCGAGCGGCACGAACGCCCGTCCGAGCCGAGCCGCCGAGAGATCCTGGATGGCGGTCGAGACGGCGCCCGCCGGATCGTCTACGATGCGATCGCCCGCCCGAGGGCCCGGCGGACCCGGGTGCGAGCGTAGCCCTCGAAGCTCCCGTCGCGCTCCGGGTCGAAGGCCTCCGCGGCCTCGATGACGGCCGTCGAGGCAATGCGGACCAGCCGCTCCTGCGGGACGCCGAGTCCCCGGTTTCGAATCGCCTCGTCGATGCCGAGCCGCAGGAAGGAGAGCGCGAGCGCCACCCGTGCCCGCGCGTCGGTCCCGACACGGCCGGCGAGGAGTTCCAGGTCCGAAGAATCGAGGATCGGCTCGGCGCTCGCGCGCTCGACCAGCTCCTCGACGGGGGCGGTCGCGATCTCGGCCAGGGAGAGCATCGGCATGGGTCCCCAGAATGGTCAGGTCATCGGGGTCGGAGTCCGAGCCCAATTGTCACGCGCGCCTCACGGGCTGCCAAGCCGTCCGACGGCATTGTTACATGGGCTACTCCGTCCGCAGCGCGCCGGCCGGATCGACGCCCGCCGCACGCCGGAGCGGCAGGATACCCGCAACGACGACCAGGACACAGGTCGTCACGAGCACACCGGCGATGATCGAGCCCCGGCCCGGTGCCCCGGCAAAGAGGAGCGACTCGACCAGCCGAACGCCCCAGACGCTCACCCACGCCCCCGCGAGCGCACCGCCCAACCCGATCCAGAGGAGGTGCCGCGCCAGGTGACGCCCGAGGTCGAGCGCCCGGGCGCCGAGGGCGACGCGGATGCCGAGATCGCGACGCCGCTCCGCCACGATCACCGCCAGCACGTTGTGGACCCCGAGACCGGCCAGGAGCAGCGTGACGAGCGAGAGCGCCAGGAGCGTGGCCGCGGCGAAGCGGGGACGGCGCAGTGGTCCGCGCATGACCTCCTCGAGCGCCTGCACCCGGATCACGTCGACGCCGGGGTACGCGGCCGCGAACTCCTCGTCCACGGCGCTCCCGATCGACCCCGCGGCGGGGCCGGCCCGAACCAGGATCCGCGACGGGGCGAAGCGGTCGAACTGCGCCAGCGGAAGCCACACCGACGGGTGGACACCCGGGAAGGTCCGGAAGCGGTGGTCTTCCACGACCCCCACCACGGTCCGCCACTCGTTGCGGCTCAGGCCGCCCATGTAGATCCGGCGTCCGAGCGGCGAGCCGTCGGGCCAGAGCGCCCGGGCCGCCGCGGCGTTGACGATCGCGACGGGGTCGTCGTCGGGCCCGTCCTGCGCCCCGAAGTGGCGACCCTCCAGGAGCTCCGTCCCGGCCACGTCGAAGTACGTCGGGAGCACGGCGTCGAAGCCGACGTAGGGATTGCCCTGCGCCTCCTCGGGCGTCTGGTCGTCGACGCGCGCCGCGAAGTCGATCCCGCCGCGCAGGACCAGCGGGACGTTGAAGGTCGGCGACGCGCCCTCGATGCCGGGTCGCGCCGCGAGCCCCTGGCTGACCGTCCGGAGCACCTCGCCGAATTCCGGCGGGGCCGAGAAGAAGTCGAACGGCTGCCGGAAGGAGACGAGATAGAGTCCTTCCGGCTCGAAGCCCCGGTCGAGACGCTCCAGCGTGCGAACGTTGTCCACGAGAAGGAGCGCCGCCACCGCCGCGGTGACCGCGAGCGCCACCTGCGTGCCGGCGATGACCCGGCGCAGCACCACGCCACCCTCCGAGGTGCCACGAGCCCCGCCCAGCACCGTGGCGGGCGAGTGCCGGGAGAGCCACACGCCGGCGAGCCCGGCGGAGAGCGTCAGCGCCGCGGAGCCGAGCGCGCCCGCGAAGGCGAGCGAGCGGACGTCGAGGTCGATCGTGGAGAAGCGGGCGAAGTCCGCCGGGGCGAGCGGAATCAGCACGCCGAGGCCGATCGCGGCGAGCAGGACCCCTCCCACCACACCGAGGCCCGCCTGCACCGTCGCGTCGGCCAGGAGCGGCGCCACCGCGGAAGCGCGCCCCGCCCCGAGGGCCCGGCGCACCGCCAGCTCCCGCCCCGCGCGGAGCCCGCCGGCCAGGAAGAGGAGCGTGGCGTTGGCGATCGCGACCCCGAGCAGCACCAGCCCGGCCGCGAGCGTCACGAGGAGCACCGGCCGGGTGTCTCCGACCACGACGTCGACGAGCCCGACCCCGGTGGCCCGCAGATCGGCCGCCAGCAGTGCGAGCTCCGCGTCCGCGGCGAAGAGCGCGTCGATCGCCGCGGCGGCGTCGGCGAGCGTGGCACCCGGTGAGAGTCGCGCGACGACATCGAGCTCCGCCCGTTCCCCGATCGGACCCGCCCCGTCCGGGTCGGTCCCTCCGAGCGTGACCCAGAGCTCGGTGCCCCGAGGGTAGTCGAAGTCCGGAGGTGCCACGCCGACGATCTCGAAGGAGACGTCGGCGACCCGGATCGAAGTGCCCACGGCGTCGGCCCGACCGCCGAGCGCAGCGGTCCAGAAGTCGTGACTCACCACCCCCACGGGGATCGCTCCGACCCCGTCGTCAGCGGAGTCGAGCATCCTGCCGAGTGCCGGAACCACGCCCAGGACACCGAAGAAGTCCCCGGCCACGCGGGTGTGCTCGATCGAGAGGGGCCCGTCCGGGCCGTCGGCCGTGGTCGGGGTGGCGCCGATCGTGCTCACGGCGGCCACGGCCTCGAGCGGTCCACCGATCCGGCCCACCCGCGGAAGCGCCGCCGGCAGGAAGGGGACCCGGTCGAAGTCGCGCGCCTCGCTTCGTTGCCACATCACCACGAGGCGTTGCTGATCGGCCACCGGGAGTGGCTCGAGCAGCACCGCGCGTACCGCGCTGAACGCCAGCGTGGAGGCGCCGATGCCCAGGGAGAGGGTCAGCGCCCCTGCGGCGCTCCGGAAGGGGCTCCGGGCCGCCCGCGACCATCCACGTCGGAGCTCGGTCCGGAACTGATCGAGGAACTGCATGCCCGAAGATACGCCCCCGTCCCCCTTCGCTGTCGAGGGAGGACGGGGGCGGGGGCGCCTCCGGGCGGGCCCGCGTGCGCTAGCCGGCCTCGGGCTGCGGGTCGAGCATGCCGCCTCCGACCGCCCGGCTCCGGCGCGCACCCACCGGCTCGGGCTCCTCGACCGGAGGTGCCCCGGCCGGACGGGCCGGGACGCGCGGATCGATCGTGTGCACCGGCACGTCGGCCACCCGCTCGCTCTCGCCCGCGTCGTCGCGGACGTAGTGCTTCCGGAAGAACTCGGCGAAGTCGTCGACGAGCGAGTACATCACCGGCACGAGGATGAGCGTGAGGAAGGTCGCGAAGAGGATGCCCGCGATGATGGCCACCGCCATCGGACCCCACCACGCCGCCTGCTCACCGCCCCAGTACAGCTCGGGGCTGAGCGATCCGTAGAGGCCGAAGAAGTCGAAGTTCAGCCCGATCGCCAGCGGAACCATCCCGAGTGCCGTGGTGAGCGCCGTGAGCACGACCGGGCGGAGACGGGTCTTGCCGCCCTGCACCAGCGCTTCACGACGATCCATGCCGTCCCGTTCGCGCAGCACGGCGATGTAGTCGATCAGGATGATCGCGTTGTTCACCACGATCCCGGCCAGCGAGATGATCCCGACGCCCGTGTTGATGATTCCGAAGGGCATCCGGAAGATCATCAGCCCGATGAGCACGCCCGCGGTCGACATGACGACCGAGGTGAGGATGATCACCGGCTTGACCACCGAATTGAACTGGCTGACCAGGATGAAGCCGATCAGCATGAGGGCGGTGAGGAACGCGCCGCCGAGGAAGGCCGTGGCCTCGTCCTGATCCTGCGACTGCCCCGAGTACCGCAGCGTGTAGCCCGGTGGAAGCGTGCCGGCGAAATCGCCCAGCGTCGACTGCACCTCGGCCAGCACGGCGTTGTTCGAGAAGCCCGCGGCCACGTCCGACGTGATCGTGGCCATGCGCGTCTGGTCCTTGCGGCGGATGGTGCCCGCGCCGTCTTCGACGCTCCACGTGGCCACTTCGACGAGCGGCACCTGCACGCCGCCCTCGGCCATCACCGTGAGCTCACGCAGCCCCTCGAGCTCGTCGCGATACTCCGGCGCGAGGCGCACGATGATGTCGTACTCGTCGTTGCCCGTCCGGTACTTCGCGGCCTCGATGCCGTTGATCGCGCCGCGAACGGCCATGCCGACCTTCGACGTGTTGAGGTCGTACAGCGCCGCCTTCTCGCGATCGACGTGGATCGCCAGCTCGGGACGCGCCGCGTCGAGGTCGCTCTCCAGGCCGACCAGCTTCCGGTACACCGGCGCCCCCTGGAGCACACCGAGCACCTGGTCCGAGAGGTCCTGCAGGACTGCGGGATCCTCCCCCACGAGCTCGATGCTCACGGGGGCGCCCTGCGCGGGCCCGTCCTGGACCTTGTCCACCGAGATCTCGGCGCCGGCGATCTGCGTGCCGATGGTGGCCTGCATCTGCGCCAGCACTTCGAAGGCGTCGTACTCGCGATCCTGGAAGTCGATCAGGGAGACCGTGATCCGTCCGCCTTCCGGACCCGAGGGGCCCCCGCCCATGGGGTTGCCACCCCCACCGCCGCCACCCGTGACCGCGACGACGGACTCCCAGTCCGCGCGGCCCTCGACCGACGAGAGCTGGGCCTCGAGCTCGCGCACGATGGCATCCGTCGCCTCGGCGCGCGTCCCGACCGGCGTCTCGACGTCGATCAGCAGCTGGGGCGGCGGCATGTTCTCCGGGAAGTATTCGATCCCCACGCCCGCCGGCGTCGCCGCGTAGACGAAGTAGGTGGCCATGAAGGCGACCGCCGTCCCGGCGAGCAGGAGCGCCCGGTTGTCGAGCGCCCAGCGGAGCCGCCGCTCGTACGCCTCGAGCGCTTCGGGCAGGAACGAGTCCTGGAACCAGCGCCCCGCACGAACCAGCACGAAGTGGTGCAGCGCCCAGATGCCGAGGGCGGTCGCGGCCATGAGCCCCGCCGTGAGCAGGTTCGATGCCGCGACCACGAGGAAGAAGAGCGCCGTTCCGCCGATCGCCGTCCACCGTGCCGCCGGGGTCATCGGCTTCCGCGGCGTGCCGTCGAGCACCATGAACATGGAGCAGAGCGTCGGCACGATCACGAGCGCCACGAAGAGCGAGCTCGAGAGCGTCACGATCAGCGTCTTGGGCATGTAGCCCATGAACGACCCGACCTCGCCCGGCCAGAAGAGGAGCGGCGCGAAGGCCGCGAGCGTCGTGGCGGTAGCGGCGATGATCGGCGGCGGCAGCTCGACGGTCGCATTCTTGGCGGCCGTGAGGCGGTCCCATCCCTCCTCGAGGTACCGGTAGATGTTCTCCACGACCACGATCGCGTTGTCCACCAGCATGCCCAGCGCCAGGATCAGGCTGAACAGCACGACCATGTTCATCGACAGCCCCATCACCTTCAGCACCATGAAGGAGAGGAACATCGACGCGGGGATCGACACGGCGACGAACATCGACGTGGTCGTTCCGAGGAAGAAGAAGAGCACCGAGACGATCAGGATCAGGCCGCTGATGATGTTGTTCTCGAGGCTCGAGACCATGTCCTCGATCTGCTCGGACTGATCCGACGTCAGCTGCACCTGCGTGGTCGGCGGGAAGAGCGGCTCCATCTCCGCCACGGCCGCCTTGATGGCCTCCGACGTCTCGATGATGTTCTCGCCCGAGCGCTTGATCACGTCGAGCGTGACGACCGCCCTCCCGTCCATGCGGGCGAAGTTCTCCCGCTCGGCGAAGCCGAAGTCGACCGTCGCGATATCGCGGACGTAGACCGGCCGCGAATCCTGCGTCGTGACCACCAGGTCCTCGATGAGGGTCGGGTCGTCGAACTCGCCGTCGACGCGCACGAGGTACTTGGCCGTGCCCACGTCGATGGCGCCGCCCGGGATGTTCACGTTCTCGTTGCGGATGGCGTCGATGACGTCCTGCAATGCGAGGCCGTAGTAGTTCATCCGCGAGAGGTCGACGTCGACCTTGACCTCGCGCTCGAGGCCGCCGCGCAGGTCGGCCCGCAGGACCGCCGGGATCGTCTCGAGACGGTCCTGGAGCTCCTCGGCCAGCTCCTTGAGCCGTACGAGCCCGTACTCCCCGGACAGGTTGACCTGCATGACCGGGATCTCGGAGAAGTTGAACTCGATGATGCTCGGCTCCTCGGCGTCGGCCGGGAGATCGGGCTTGGCGAGGTCCACCTTCTCCCGGACCTTCTGCAGCGCCTCGTCGAGGTCGATGTTCGTGTCGAACTCGGCGACGACGCTCGAGTAGCCCTCGACCGAAGTCGAGGTCAGCTCCTTGATCTCCGAGATCGTCGACAGGTCCTCCTCGATGATCCGGGTGACCTGACTCTCCACGTCCGCCGGAGAGACGCCCGGATAGATCGTGCTGACCGCGATGATCGGGATCGGCAGCTCCGGGAACGACTCCTTGGGGGTCGTCCGGTAGGCGAACGCGCCCATGAGCCCGATGATGAAGAGCAGCACGAGGACCGAGGTCCGGTGCTCGACCGCGAAGCTGGTCGCGCGGAACTCCTTGAAGTTGTCGAGCGGGCCGCGGTCGCGCGGCCCCTCGCCTTCGGCGGTGTGCTCCTCCTGCTCGTTCGGCTTCATCGTCCCCCCTGCTCCCCCACGATGTTGATCCGGTCGCCGTCCGCGACCGACCTGTTACCCACGACGATCAGGCGCTCACCCGGCTCGACGCCTTCCTCGATCACGACGAGGTTGCGGCGGCTCGCGCCCAGCACGACGTCCCGTGCTTCGGCGGTCGGGCGGCCGTCCCGCTCGACCGCCACGAACGCGACGTAGCCGTCCTCCACCCGGACCAGCGCGTCCTGCGGCACCACCACCGCGTCCGCGACCCGCTGCCGGGCCACCGCCATGTTCGCGACCATCTGCGGCTTGATGCGGCCGCCCCGGTTCGAGATCTGGACCTCGATCGGGAACGTCCGACTCTGCTGGTTGATCGTCGAGCCGACGTAGCGGATCGGCGCCGTGAACACCTCGCCGCCGAGCGCCGAGAAGGTCATCTGAGCCTGCGCGCCGACCGCCAGGTCGGGTGCGTACCGCTCCGGCACGCCGGCGAAGACCTTGATCGGGTCCAGGTCGACGAGCCGACCGATCGAGACACCCTGCCCGACGGTCGTCCCGACGTCGACGTGCCGCTCGTCCAGGACGCCGCCGAAGGGGGCGCGGACGACCGTCCGAGCCAGGCGCTCCTCGAGGAGCTGCAGCGCGGCGGCTGCCTGCTCGGCGGCGAACTTCGCCTCGAGATAGGCGATCTCCGATCCGACGCGGTCCTCTTCCCAGAGGCGCTTGCGACGCTCCCACGTCTGCGCGGCCAGATCGTTGGCGGCGCGGGCCTGCGCCACCTGCGCCTGCAGCACGCTGTCGTCGATCTTGGCGATCGGTGCGCCCTGCGCCACCCGATCACCCCGGTCGACGTAGAGCTCCACGATGCGGCCGCTCTCCTCCGCCTCGAGCACCACGGCCCGATTGGCCGTGGCCACGGACGTGAGCCGGATCTCCTCGACGAAGTCCTCGGCCGTGACCGTGGCGACCTCGACGTTGATCACGCGGACGAAGGCGTCGCTCGCCTCCGCGTCCTCGGTCCCGTCGGCCTGCGCCGAGCCGCACGCGGCCACCGCGACGAGCGCGCCGATCCCGAGCAATCTCCGATATGCCTTCATGGTCTGCCTCGTCTCCCCGTGCATCCCGCTGTCCGTACCGTTGTCGTCGATCCTCATCACCCCGCCTCCCCCGTTCCGATCTCGACGTCGACGAGCGGGACCTGCCCCGTCGCCTCGTCGAACTGAGCACGCGCCACCAGGTAGTCGAAGACGGCCTGCGCGTAGTTGAACTCGCTCTGCCGGAGCGCGACCTCGGCGTCCGTCAGCTCGAGCTGGCTC
>CALJLC010000103.1 GCA_937982605.1 uncultured Gemmatimonadales bacterium
GCGAAGACGTTGTAGCCCGCCGCCCACCACAGGTTCTGGAGCATCTTGCGATAGGTGGCACGGCTCAACGTGATGATCCGTGGGATGTCACGCGGGTCGTTACGGACGAGGACGACGTCACCCGCCTCGACGGCGACGTCCGTACCGGCCCCGATCGCGACGCCGACGTCCGCCGTGACCAGCGCGGGGGCGTCATTCACCCCGTCCCCGACCATCGCGACCGTCTTTCCAGAGGCCTGCAGCTCCCGGATCTTCTCCGCCTTCTGGTCCGGCAGCACCTCGGCATAGACGGTGTCGATACCCAGGTCCGCCGCGACGGCCTCGGCCACGGCACGTGCGTCGCCCGTCAGCATGACGACTTCGACTCCCTGGGCATGCAGTCGCTCGATCGCGTCCCGCGACTCCGGGCGGACCCGGTCCGCAAGCGCGATCATGCCGATCGCCCTGCGATCCTCGAGGAGGTAGACCGTCGTCTGACCGCGACCTTCGCTCACCGCGCCGGCCTGTCTGATCGCGTCGGACACCTCCGCATCGAGCTTCCGAAGCAGCGCCGGCCCTCCGATGCGGAGGAGAGTCCCTCGAACCGTAGCCTGTGCGCCGTGTCCGGGAATCGCCTCGAAGGCCTCTGCGTGCGGAACGTCGAGGGCGCGCTCCCCCGCAGACTTCACGATCCCCTGGGCGATCGTGTGCTCGGAGTCGCCTTCCACAGCCGCCGCAAGGGCGAGGACGTCGTCCTCGGTCCGGCCTTGAGCCGCGACGATCTCGACGACACCGAAATCCCCGGTGGTGAGCGTCCCGGTCTTGTCGAACACGACGGCCCCCAGCGTGCGCGCCTCTTCGAGCCCGCGTCGATCGCGTACCAGGAGACCGTTCGTGGCTCCCAGCGTGGTCGAGATCGCGACCACGAGGGGAACGGCGAGCCCGAGCGCATGGGGACAGGCGATGACGAGGACGGTCACGAGACGCTGGACCGCGAAGGCGCTGTCGGCGCCGAGCACCGTCCATGCCGCGAACGTCACGGCACCGGCACCGAGGGCGACGAAGAAGAGGAGCTGGGCCGCGCGGTCGGCGAGTGCCTGCGCCCGCGAGCGCGACGCCTGGGCGTCGGCGACGAGTCGCATGATGCCCGCCAGAGCCGTCCGGTCCCCGGTCCCGGTAACCCGGACCCGCAGTGAGCCGGAGCCGTTCACCGTCCCCGCGATGACGTCATCGCCGACGGACTTGTCCACGGGCTTGGACTCTCCGGAGATCGCGGCTTCGTCGACTCCGCTCTTCCCTTCTTCGACGATTCCGTCGGCCGGAATCGACGCGCCGGGCCGAATCAGGACCAGGTCTCCTTCCGCCAACTCCGAGATGCGGACGGTCTGCGTCCCCTGCTCGGTGACGAGCTCGGCGGTGTCAGGAAGGAGCTTGGCGAGCTCCTTGAGCGCGCCGCGGGCCTGCCCGATCGAGCGCATCTCGATCCAGTGTCCGAGAAGCATGATCACCACGAGGGTGGCGAGCTCCCACCAGAGCGACTCCCCGTCCCAGCCCAGGGTGACCGCCACGCTGTACCCGAAGGCTACGGAGATGGCGAGAGAGATCAGGGTCATCATCCCCGGAAGCCGGTCTCGCAGCTCTCGCCACGCGCCGAGGAGGAAGACACGGCCGCCGTAGACGAACACGACCGATCCGAAGATCGCCGGGATGAGATCGGCAAAGGGCACCGAGGGCGCCGAGTAGGAGAACCACTCCTGGACCGCGGGGCTCCAGACGAGCGTCGGGATCGCCAGGATCAGGGACAGCCAGAAGCGGTCGCGGAACATCTCGACGCTGTGGCCCGAGTGCTTGTCGTGCGCTTCGTGCCCGTGTCCACTGCTCGCCTCGTGGGCGCCGTGGTGACGACCGCGGTGATCCGCGTGGTGCTCGTGCTGCATGGACTGTCCCTGCTGGGGTGAATCCGTCGACTAGGCCCCGTCGAGCGCACCCGCGGCGCCGGGCGGGATCGAGGCGGCGGCACGCGCGGCATGCCGCGCCTCGGAGCGCAGCAGCGCCTCCTGCCAGAGCGAGTAGAGCGCGGGAATGACGAGGAGGGTGAGGACCGTCGCCGAGATCATTCCACCCACCATCGGTGCGGCGATGCGCCGCATGACGGTGGCGCCGGTGCCGTGCCCCCAGAAGATCGGCAGGAGCCCGCCGATGATGGCGGTGACCGTCATGACGATGGGGCGGACCCGGAGCGCGGCTCCCTCGATCACCGCCTCGCGAAGTGACGCGGCGGTGGCGTCCCGGACGCGGTGCTTGTCCCAGGCTGCGCCGAGATAGAGGAGCATGATGACTCCGATCTCGGCCGCGACTCCCGCCAGGGCGATGAAGCCCACGCCCGTGGCGACCGACCAGTTGAAGCCGAGCAGGCTGAGGATCAGCACGCCGCCGACGAGGCTGAACGGGAGCGAGAGCATGACGATCAGCGTCTCGCCGAGCCTGCCGAAGTTGATGAAGAGCAGCAGGAAGATGATGAGAAGCGTACCGGGAACGACCAGCGAAAGCGTGCGTCGGGCGCGCTCCATGTACTCGTACTGCCCGGACCATTGCAGGGAGTATCCGGGGGGAAGCTCCACCATGGCATCCACCGTCTGCCGGGCCGCCGCGACGTAGGAGCCGAGGTCGCTCTGCTCGACGTCGATGAACACCCAGGCGGTGGGGAAGGCCTGCTCGGTCTTCACGGCCATCGGCCCTCCGACGGATCGGATCGTCGCGACCTGACCCAGAGGGATCTGAGCCATGGCGGTTCCCGCACCAGCCATGCCGCCGCCGGACATCGTGCCACCACCGGTCCCGGGCCGCGCGCCCTGCATGGAGCCTCCCCCCACCGAGCCCGAGCCAGAGGCTCCTTCCATCCCGGCCATGGTGGCCGAGGTCACCATGGCGGACATGCCGGGCTCACGCGGACCCACGGGCACCAGAATCTCGGCCAGCTTCTCCGGTTGGTCCCGCAGCTCCTGCGGGTAGCGCAGACGCACCGAGTATCGTTCGCGCCCCTCCACGGTGCGGGTGATTCCCATTCCTCCGATCGCGGAGGCGATCACCATCTGGATCGTGCGTACGCTCAACCCGTAGCGCGCCGCGGCTTCTCGATCGATCTCGATGTCGAGGTAGGATCCGGAGACGACGCGCTCGCCCACGGCCGAGCGCGTGCCCGGAACCGTTTGGACTGCCGCCTCCACGGCGGTGGCCAGACGCTCGAGCTCCGCGAGGTCAGGTCCGAAGATCTTCACCCCCACCGGGGTGCGGATCCCGGTGGCGAGCATGTCGATTCGCCCCTTGATCGGCATCGTCCACGAGTTCGTGACTCCGGCCATGCGCAACGCCTCGTCCATCTCATCGACGAGCGCCTCCTGGGTCATCCCCGGCCGCCACTCCTCTTCCGGCCTCAAGACGATCGTGGTCTCGAACATCGAAAGGGGCGCGGGATCGGTGGCCGTGGTGGCACGGCCCGCTTTCCCGAACACCGACTCCACTTCCGGGAATGCGGCAATGATCGAGTCCTGCACGCGCAACGTCTCGCGCACTCGAGCCACACTCGCCCCCGGGAGGGTCGTCGGCATGTACAGGATCGTGCCTTCGTTCAGCGGCGGCATGAACTCGGATCCTAGCCGCCTGAGGGGCAGAACCGTCAGCACGAGAACGGCGATCGCACCGGCGATGACCGGGAGACGATAGTCCAGCACGCGCTCCAACACCGGGCGGTAGATCCGCACCAGCAGCCTGTTGACCGGGTTGGCATGCTCCCGGTGGATCCGCCCACGGATGAAGAGCCCCATGGTGACGGGGACCATCGTCACCGACAGCAGGGACGCGCTGGCCATCGCAAGCGTCTTCGTCCACGCCAGGGGCTTGAACAGCCGCCCTTCCTGGGCCTCCAGGCTGAACACGGGAAGGAACGAGACGGTGATGATCAGCAGCGAGAAGAAGAGCGCCGGCCCTACCTCGCGTGCGGACCGAACCACGACGCCCCACCTCTCCTGAGTCGAGAGCATGCGCGTGTGGAGCACGTCGCCCCCCGGATCACCGGGGAGCACCGATCCGGCCGCTGCGGCACGGCTCCGCTTCTCGTCGATCGCGTGCTCGAGGTGCTTGTGCATGTTCTCGATCATCACGATCGCGGCATCGATCATCGCTCCGATCGCGATGGCGATCCCGCCGAGGCTCATGATATCCGCACCCAGCCCGAGAGCGCGCATGGCGATGAAGGCCATCAGGATGCCGAGCGGCAGCGTGAGGATGGCCACCAGAGCGCTCCGCACGTGCACGAGGAAGATCGCCGTAACCAGACCAACGACGATCGACTCCTCGATAAGCTTCTCTCGGAGCGTCTCGATCGCCCGGTGGATCAGATCCGACCGGTCGTACACGGGCACCACGACCACGCCCTCCGGCATACCAGGCGCGATCTCCTCCAGCTTGGCCTTCACGCGCTCGATGGTTGCGAGCGCGTTTTCGCCGTACCGCATGATCACGATACCGCCGACCACATCGCCCCGACCATTCAGGTCGGCCACGCCCCTGCGGACATCCGGTGCCAGCCGGACGTTGGCCACGTCCGCCACTCGGATCGGCGTGCCGTGATCCGTCGCGGAGACGACCACACTCTCGATGTCCTCGAGGGTCTGCAGATAGCCCAGGCCACGGATCATGTACTCGCGCTCCGCGAGCTCGAGAACCATCGCGCCCACGTCCTCGTTGGACGTACGGAGGGCCTCCATCACCCG
This sequence comes from uncultured Gemmatimonadales bacterium, assembly GCA_937982605.1. GTDB lineage: Bacteria > Gemmatimonadota > Gemmatimonadetes > Longimicrobiales > Gaopeijiaceae > UBA2589. The sequence goes on from CALJLC010000103.1 coordinate 4,752, forward strand.
CGTGACCGGAATGCCGAAGCCGCGAAGCTTCAGCGGGTCGACGGTCACCTCGTAGACCTGCTCGTATCCGCCGACGCTGGCGACTTCGCTCACGCCGGGCACAGCGGTCAATTGGTAGCGCAGGTACCAGTCCTGATAACTCCTCAGATCCGCCAGAGAGCGCGTGCCCGTAGTGTCCACCAGCGCGTACTGGTAGACCCACCCGAGTCCGGTGGCGTCGGGGCCGAGAGACGGTTCGGCCGCCTCGGGCAGTCGACCGCGAATCGCCGAGAGGTACTCGAGCACCCGACTGCGCGCCCAGTACAGGTCCGTCCCGTCCTCGAAGATCACGTAGACGAACGAAGCCCCGAAGAACGAGTACCCCCGGACCGTCGCCGCGCCGGGCACCTTGAGCAGCTCCGAAGCGATCGGGTAGGTGACCTGATCCTCTACGATCTGCGGCGCCTGACCCCGGTACTCCGTCCGCACGATCACCTGAACATCGGACAGGTCCGGGAGCGCCTCGAGCGGCGTCCTCGAGACTGCCAGGACGCCCACTGCCGCTACGATGACACCGGCGATCAGGATCAGAGCCCGGTTGCGAACCGACGCTTCAATGATCCGGGCGAGCATGGGGTAGCCTCCTATCTCCGATGAGCGGCGTGCTCGTCATCCGCCGCGCCGGTGTCGGGCGGTGTAGGCATCGTCGAGTGGTCCATGCCCTCCATATCCCCACCCGAAACGTCGGCGGCGTCCCCCGTCATCGTGCCGAGGTTCGACTCGGCATCGATCAGGAAGGCCGCCGAAGAGACGATCCTCTCTCCGGCCGCCAGTCCCTCCAGGATCTCCATGAAGCGGCCCGAGGTACGGCCCGGCACGACCTCTCGAGGGTTGAGTGCTCCGTCGGGGGCCTCCACGAAGGCGATCGCCCGCACCCCGGTGACGATCACGCTGCTCCGCGGCACCACCAGGGTGGGCGGCGTCGGCTTCGCATGGAGCAGGAGCTCGGCGTACATGCCGGGTTTGAGCTCCAGCCCGGGGTTGGCGAGCTCGAGGCGGACGCGAGCCGTTCGGGATTGCACCGAGACGGTCGGATGCACATACGTCACCGCCGCGTCGTAGCTCCGCCCGGGGTACGCCTCGAACGCGACCTCCGCGTGCTGCCCGAGCGAGACCTGCGCGAGGTCCTTCTCGAAGACCTCGGCCTCGATCCACACCCTGCTGAGGTCCGCGATGCGATAGACGGTCTGACCCGGCATGATGCGATCACCCTCGACCACGTTCTTCTCCACGACGATCCCCGACGCCGGCGCGAGGAACGTCAGCGTCCGGTCCGGGACTCCGGCAGCCTCGATTCGCTCGATCTCCCCTGGGGGGATGTCCCAGTAGGCCAGCCGCCGCCTGGCGGCCGCCAACAGCTCCTGGGCGGTCCGCAGGGCACGCTCCCCCGTGGCGTCGGCCGCCACGCGGGCCGCCAGGATCAACTCCTCCTGTGCGGTGACGAGTGCCGGACTATACACGGCCATGAGGGGCTCTCCCTCGCGCACCGGGGCTCCCGTGAAGTCGACGAACAGCTGCTCGACCCAGCCGTCCACCTTGGGGTTGACCGTGGCGAGTCGCGTCTCGTCGTAGGCGACGGTGCCAACCGATCGAAGGGTCACGTCCAGCGGGCGACGCTCGACTGTGGCGAACGTCACCCCGATGCGTCGGGACGCCTCCCTGTCGAGAACCACGGGCTGCATCGCCCCGGAGCCCGCCGTCATGGCGGCGTGATCGTGCCCTCCCTCCGCGGTCTCCTCCGCCGGCTCACCCGAGCGGGACTGCCAGACAACCAACGAAACCGCCGCCGCGACCAACACGCCGGAGAGGGCAATCTGCGAAGAGGTCTTCATCATCGTGACTCCAGGAGGTCGCCCCCGCTTCCGGACAGAGTCCGGCCCACGGTCGACTCGAGAGCGGAAAGGATGGAACCGTAGCCGGCCACGAGCCGATAGAGCTCCATCTCGTACCGGTTCGCGGTCGTCTGCGCGTCGACCAGCGTGAGGAAGTCGACGGCGCCGGCCCGATACGACGCAAACGCGGATTCGACGTTCGTTTGCGCCTGAGGCACGACGTCCATGCGGTAGAGATCGACCAGCGCACGCGCGGCATCGAGCTCGGCTACGAGCTGTTCCACCCGGGCCGTGATCTCGGCCCGAACGGACGCCAGGCGGGCTTCGGCCATACGCCCCTCCGCCGCGGCCGCGTCGCGCAGAGCATGCTGCCGGCTCCCTGCGAAAACGGGCAACGTCACGCCAACGAGGACGCTACCCATTCGCTCCGTGCCAAAGCCTCGGTCTCGCTGGCCGTAGGCCATGCCGAGACGCAGGTCCGGCCAGATCTCCCGCTCCGCCCGCGCGGTTGCGGACGCCGCCCGCCGGACACCCAGCTCGGCCTCTGACATGAGCGGCCGCTCCGCGAAAGCCCAGACCAGGAGCGAGTCCGCGTCGGGAATCGTCCGAGGCAGCGGGCCCAGCGCCACCGGAGCCACGGGCTGGGCCGAGGGCCGGTCCAGGATCCCGTTCAGCAGCGCGGACTGTGCTCCTCGCATCCCCTCCATGCGACGGATCTCACCCTCGGTCCGGACGATCTCGACATCTGCGCGGAGGACGTCGGTCTGACGGCCACGACCCGTTCCGTACAGGGAGAGGGCCACCTCGCGAAACCCCTCCAGCAGCTCGAGCGTTTCGGCCATCACCTCGAGTCTCTGGTCCAGCGAGTACAACTCGTAGACCACGGCCCCTGCTCGTGCGCGGAGCTGCCACCACGCCTCGTCGGCCCTCGAGACCGCCATTTCGCTCTCGAACGCCGCGACCTCCGCCTGGCGGCCGAGCTTGCCGGGCCATGGAAGGGTCTGGTTCAGCTGGATGGACGGAGCCATCGACATGGCCATGTCGGTGTTGAACTCGGGAAGCCCGAAGTTCATCACCCCTACCTGGAGGAGCGGGTCCGGAAGGACCGAAGCAGCAGGTTCACGCAGGCGCGCGGCCTCCGCACTGAAGCGGGCCGCGGAGAGCGCCGGGTTGCTGCGCTCCGCCTCTGCCAGGACATCAGCGAGCCGGGTACTGTCGCTCTGCTGTCCCGACGCCCCCGTCGACCCGACGGCCGGTGGGAGGAAGAGGGCGAGCACCACCGCCCGGCGGAGCGTCCGGAGCGGGAAGAGCGGCGTTGGGCCGGGAAGCGTCTTCATGGAATCGTGAGCAGTCCATCTGGCGGTGAACCTGAACGTGTCGCCCACCCGATGAACGAAGGATGACGGAAACGTGAAGAGGCGTTCATGGCCGACCGGGATGAATCGCCTTCACCGACGACGTCCGGAGGTGTGCAGGTGTACTACACGCCAGCGGCTGTCGCGGCGCTGCAGCACGATCGTGCCCCGGCCCTCGACCTCGACGTGGCCGTCCGGTGTGTCTGCGGCCAGCTCGTACCGGAAGGCCGCCCACGCGGCGTCTCCTTCTACCACGGGCTCGATCGAGAACCACCGGTAGGAGAAGTCCTCGAAGACCTCGAGCTCCGGCGCGAGATGGTGATCTCGATAGTCCGACCACCCGTGGTTGACGCCCGCCCCCTCGATGATGTGTACGCCGGGGCCAGCCGCGAAGAGCGTGTCGAGTGCGGCGAAGTCGCCGGCTTCCAGGCCGGTACCGACCGCTTCGACCACGGCCCCTACTTCGGCGGCGTCCTCACCACTCTGACCAGAGACCCCACCGGCACCCACGAGTGCGAGAAGGAGGGCGAACACCCCCGGCCTGGCTCCGCTGAGAGCGGGGCACATGGGAGCGGGGGACGCGGGTCCTCGTTTCGAGATCATCTTCTCCTCCCTGGTAGCGGTTACTTGAGTAGGCCCAACGTAGCGCGGAAACGCGCGCCTCCGCCCACGACGCTCTCGGCCGACACCGCCCCGCCATGTGAGCGGACGAGGGCTCGCACGATGGCGAGCCCCAGGCCCGCGCCGGAGCCGGTGGCCGAGCGGGAGCGAACCGAGTCGCCTCGATAAAAGCGCTCGAAAAGGAGTTCGGGGTCGACCGATCCGAGGCCGGGGCCGTCATCCTCGACGGTAACCGAAAGCGACTCGGCGTCCGATTCCACCTCCACTCCCACACGGCCACCCGCGCGAGCGTGATCCAGGGCATTGTCGATCAGGTTCCAGGCAACCTGCCCCAGGATCGCAGAGTCGACCGAGACAGGGCCCGAAAGGGCTCCCGACACCTCAATCTCGATGCTCCGTTGGGCCGCCTTGGCCCGAAGCCGCTCGGCCATTCGGCGCACCAGGTCGACCGCGTCGACCATCTCGGCCCGGGGCTCGAGCGATTGGGCGTCGGCACGCGCCAGCGTGAGCAGATCCTCCGCCACGCGCGACAGCCGCACGACCTCCTCGAGCGTGCTCTCCAGCACCCCGACGTACTCCTCTTCGGACCGCGGCCGGCGGAGCGCCACTTCGATCTCTCCGCGCATGACGGTGAGCGGCGAGCGGAGCTCGTGGCTCGCATCCGCCGCGAACCGGCGCTGGGCCTCGAAGGCACCGGAGATCCGCGCAAGCATCGTATTGAGGACCTCCACGAGGCGCCGATACTCCACGGTTTCGGCGAAGGCGTGGATGCGGTGGTCGAGCGAGCCCGCACCGATCTCCTCGGCCTGGTCCATGATGGCGTGGATCGGGCGCACTGCCCTCCCCGCCAGCCACCAGGAGCCCAGGTACGTGGAGCCGCCCATCAGCGCAGTCAGCACGCAGAAGAACGCGACGGCGCGAACGAGAATCGAGTTCCTCTGCGTGAGCGGCGCCGCCACCTGCAGCACGTGCGCTTCGTGCTCGGCTCCGAGGCGTCCGAGCGGATAGAAGAGCGTTCGGACCGGTGCACCGTCGAAGTCGAGGCGCAGCCACACCAGATCGCCCTCGACGGCCCGGGTCAGGGCGGTCGCGGGGGCCGGCAGATCGGAGGTCATGTACTGACTCCGCAGCAGGCTCGCTCCGCCCGCGTCCCACACCTGGGCATACTGCACGAGATCTCGAACGGAAGCCGCTTCGTCGGGGGTCAGCTCCCACTCGTGGAAATGCATCTCCCCCGTCGGTCCGTCCGCGAGGGAGCCGGCCTGGATCGCCGCGATGTTCAGTATCGCTGAATCGATCTCCCGGTCGAGCACCGAGCGCAGCGCTATGGCCGTGCCCGCGCACAGCACGGTGAGCCCGAGGGTCACGACCAATGTGGCCCGAAGGGCCAATTGCGAGCGGAACGACGACCCGGGACCAGGGCCGTCCCCTGGTCCGCGACTCATTCCGGAGGCCGCCGCTGCAGCACGTACCCCACCCCGCGCACCGTGTGCAGCAGCGGACCGCGGCCCGCCTTCCGAAGCTTCGTCCGGAGGTGCCCGACGTGCACGTCCACGACGTTGCTCATGGGGTCGAAATGAAGATCCCAGACCTTCTCGAGCAGCTCGGTCCGCCGCACCACCCTCTCGGGATTGAGCAGGAAGAACTCCAGGAGCTGGAACTCCTTGGGGGTCAGATCGAGGCGCTCGCCCTTCCGCGTGGCCCGATGAGAGACGCGGTCCAACTCCACATCGTCGTAGAGCAGCCGGTCCGGCCTGGCGGCCCCACCGCGCCGAAGCAGGGCGCGTATCCGGGCCAGGAGCTCGTCCAGACCGAACGGCTTGGTCATGTAGTCGTCGGCGCCCGCGTCGAGGCCGAGCACGACGTCGCGACGGTCGTCCCGTGCCGTCAGAAGCAGGACCGGAACCGAGGATTCGGCTGCTCGGAGCTCGCGTACGATCTCCACTCCGGTCCTGCCCGGAAGCATGACATCGAGAACGAGCAGGTCGTAGTCGTGCACCCGGGCACGGGCGAGCCCGTCAGAGCCGTCGTGCGCGACATCGACGGCATACCCCTCCTCGCGCAGCCCCTTCTGAAGGAAGCTGGCGACCTTCTTGTCGTCTTCGACGATCAGAACACGCACCCCGTCGCCACCGGTCTAGAGCCGCGGAAACTTGCCAGTGCACCGCACCGTACTCTCGATCCGCACACGTGAGCGTACCATGAACACCGGATGAAGCATCCTTCACGCGATGGACACGGAGCGCTCAGGCGGGGTGGGCCATCTTTTCCCAAAACTCCGCCAGCTGCGCCGACACCTCGCGCATCGCCTGCTCGGCGATGCCGTCCAGCCGCTGCGACACCACGGGCCCGATGAGGCGCTGCAGGAAGCGCACGGGGTATTCGAGGTCCCAGTCGAGGAAGACCTCGGGGCCCTCCTCCAGCTTCTCGATCATCCGGATGACGAGGTAGGAGTCGTCGAGCAGACCGGGCAGCCCCTGGGTCATCTCCGGGATGAGGTCCATCGGCTGGAGGTAGTACCGCTCCGCGTGATCGAGGAGCGGAATGACGACGTTGGTGAGCCCTCGCTCCTCGGCCTCCTGACGCGCCCGGGCCAGGAAGATCGGAACGGACTCGATGACCTCGACGGCCACCTCCGCGGCCTCGGCGACCTCGGCTTCCTCCGCCGCGGGGAGCGCCTTGGCCACGAATCGCCTCATGCCCTCGACACCGCCCCTCGCCTTCGCGCTCTCGATGATGGCGAGGATATCCGGGATGCTCCCGTCCGCGGCGAAACGTGCCGGGAGCTCGTTGCCGGAGCCGGTGTCGGTCGTCTCCTCCGTCATCTTCCCGCCGCCCGGTGGACGATCTCACCGCCGACGATCGTGTACAGCACCTCCGTGTCCGGGATCGCCGACTCGTCGATCGTCAGGATGTCCCGGGAGAGCACGGTCACGTCGGCGAGCTTGCCGACTTCGAGCGACCCCTTGAGGTCTTCCTCGAACGCGCCGTAGGCGGCGTCGATCGTGTAGCTGCGGAGCGCCTCCATCCGGGTCATGCGTTGCTCGGGGAAGAGCACCTGGCCGTCGGCCATCCGGCGCGCCACCGAGGCGTAGAAGCTCGGGATCGGATCCACGTCCTCGACCGGCGCGTCGGTTCCGTTCACGATCACGGCGCCCGAGTCCAGGAGGTCTCGCCAGACGTACGCCCCCTCCTCGGAGCGCTGCGGACCGAGCTTCGCCTCGATCCACGGGCCGTCCGAGGTAGCGTGCACGCCCTGCATCGAGGCGATGACACCCAGCGCTCCGAAGCGCGGGATGTCGTCCGGGTGCAGGTGCTGCGCGTGCTCGATGCGCCAGCGGTAGTCTCCGGGGCCGGACGCCTCGTAGGCGGCCTCGAAGATGTCGAGCGTCTCGCGGTTTCCGCGGTCGCCGATGGCGTGGACGTTGAACTGGTAGTCGTGCTGCATGGCGAGCCTCGCGGTCTCGACCACGTCCTCGATCGGCGTGGTGTTGAGCCCGGCCGACGACGGCATGTCGTCGTACGGCTCCAGCAGCCACGCGCCGTGCGAGCCGAGCGCCCCGTCGATCGAGACCTTGATCGCCCGCACCGTCAGGCGGTCGTCCCCGTACCCGATCACGCGGTATCGCTCGAGGTTCTCCGCGAGCGACTGGGGGCTGGCCCGGATCATGGCGTACAGCCGGATCTTCAGCTCGCCGGCGTCGATCATCGACTCCCAGAGGTCGATGTCGCTCCAGCTCGATCCGGCGTCCTGGAACGACGTCAGCCCCTTGGCGAAGGCCTCCTCCTGGGCGAGCAGCGCCACCCGCCGCGGATCCGGATCGATCGAGTTCGCGCGCGCCGGACCGAGCAGCCGCGAAGCCGTCTCGCGGAAGGCGCCCGTGGGGGTCCCGTCCGGGGCCCGCACGATCTCGCCGCCCTCCGGGTCCTCCGTCTCGGCGGTGATGCCCGAGAGCTCCATCGCCCGCGCGTTGGCGAACGTCGCGTGGCCGCTGGCGTGCGTCAGGATCACCGGGTTGTTCGGCGAGACCGCGCTGAGCTCGTCGTGGTACGGGAGCCCGTCGACGCTCCTCTCGAGGGGCTCGTCCCACTTCTCCTGGTGCCAGCCCCGGCCGGAGATGAGGACGCCCTCTTCGGCGTCCACGACCGCGGCGGCGACCATGTCGACGACCTCGCTCCAGTTCGCCACCTCCATGAGGTTGAGCTGGATCGCGGCCTGCCCGACGCCCATGTAGTGCGCGTGCCCCTCGATGAGGCCGGGAATGGCCAGCGCGCCGTCCAGCTCCACGACCTCGGTGTTCGGACCGATGAAGTCCTCCACGTCCTCGGCGGAGCCGAGGGCGACGATGCGGCCGTCGCGGGCGGCGAGCGCCTGCACCTCGGGGTTCGACTCGTCCACCGTCACGATCTTGCCCCCACGCAGCACGAGATCGGCGTCGTTCGCGTCCGCGCCCGAACAGGCGGCGACCGCCGCCAGGAGTACCGCCATTCCGGTGATTCTCGTCGTGCTGCGCATGCCTGCTCCTTGCCGCTTCGAGCTTCGACCGCCGCCGGGAGGCGACGTGGACCGGCGAAGGTAGCACCCCGGGGGGTTCCGGCAACGGCCGGTGTTCTTGCACGGGCGGGCGGAGAAATCGACCTTGCGGGCGTCCCGGAAAACGAACGCCCCCAGCATGTTCGGACGCCGAAGCCCCAGGTTCGCGACGCCCGCGCTCGTTCCCGGACGCGACGCC
>CALJLC010000104.1 GCA_937982605.1 uncultured Gemmatimonadales bacterium
CTGCTTCAGCCTGCCGTCTTGGAGCTTCGATACCACCGTCGTCCACGGCGGCCCGGGACTCGACCACGCGTATCGCCGGCCGGGGCTCCACGCCCTGGCCACCCGCAACACGCTCGTCTACTACGATCAGCGCGGGACGGGCCGCTCGGCCGCGGAGCTCACCGCCACCTCGATCAACCTGGACGCCTTCGTCCAGGACATCGACGCGCTGCGTCAGGTGCTCGGATACCCCCGGGTCAGTGTGCTCGGGCACTCCTTCGGCGCCCTCATCGCCATCGAATACGCGCGACGTCACCCGGACGAGACCCGCGCGCTGATCCTCATGAACCCGGTCGAGCCGGGCTCGCGCTTCGCCGACGCGACCGCGCAGCGTCAGCGCGAGCGGAGGACCGTGGCGGACGGAGAGGAGATGCGCGCCCTCACGCAGAGCGAGGCGTTCGAGGCCAGGGACCCGGCCACGCTCAGTCAGGTCTACCGGGTGTCGTTCCGACAGCTTCTCAGGGATCGGGCGCTGATCGACGAGCTCGAGCTCGACCTGGCCACCGAGACGGCCCGGAACGGCCAGGACGTGGCCGCCCTGCTCGGGGGCAGCATGGGCACGGTCGACTGGTGGGACCGGCTGGGCGCGATCGACACGCCCACCCTGGTCCTGCAGGGTCGGTACGACGCGCCTCCGCTCGAGATGGGCCGTGCGCTCGCGGAGGCGTTCCCGCGGGGTGCGTACGAGGTGCTCGACACCGGCCACTTCCCCTACGTCGAGGATCGGGAGGCTCTGCTCTCGGCGGTTTCGGGCTTCTTCGCGACGATCCGGTGAGCGCGGCGCGCCGGGTCGCCGTCGTGCTGCTCGCGTACGTGGTGGTCGCGGGCACCGTCTGGGCCGTGGCGGGCTGGGCGCGACGGGTCCTGGCGCTGCCGGCCTCGTTCCTGGACCTCCTCGGGATCGGACTCGCCGTCGGGCTCCCGCTGGCTGGCCTGCTCGCGTGGTACTATCCCAGGCTCGGCCACCACGGTATCCATCCCGACCACGCGGACTCCCGTTCCGGGGGTCGCGACCCCTGAGCCGAGGGGGCACGTCATGACGCCCGAGCCGACCATCCGCCCCCTGCGGGCCGTGGACTGGCCGGCGGTGCGCGAGATCTACCGCGCGGGTATCGAGTCAGGCGACGCCACCTTCGAGACCGTCGTGCCGGAGTGGCCGGTGTGGGAGTCGTCCCGGCACCCGGAGGCACGCCTGGTGGCCGAGCTGGACGGCACGGTCGTCGGCTTCGCGGCGCTCAGCCCCGTATCGAAGCGGCCGGTGTACGCCGGCGTCTGCGAGGTGATGGTCTACGTGGCCTCGGAGCGGCGGGGGCACGGTGTGGGGGGCGCGCTCATGCGCGCCCTCGTGGAGGCGAGCGAGCGCGCCGGCATCTGGACGCTCCAGGCCGGCATCTTCCCGGAAAACGTCGCGTCGATCCGGGCGCACGAGCGCGTCGGCTTCCGCGTCGTGGGACGACGCGAGCGGATCGGGCGCTTCCACGACGGGCGCTGGCGCGACACGCTCCTGCTGGAGCGCCGCAGCGCTTCGGTCGGCGTCGACTGACGCGGGCGCGGGCCGTCGAGCCCCGCGGCGGTCAGGGCGAGATGCTCGCGGAGTACCGGGTGGCGAAGGCGATGAAGCGCGAGACCTCGGTCATGTCCCGTCCCACGAAGCGGATCGTGTGCGCGTCGACCCGATCCACGTTGGGGAGGTACGCCATCACCTCGGCCGGCATGTAGTTCTTGAAGGAGATCTCGAGGTCGACCGGGCCGTCCATGACGTACGGCTCGAAGTCGTCGAGCCGCGCCAGGGCGGCGCGCACCCGCTCGCCGATGAGGGCGTACGATGCCTCGGGCATGATCGTCCGGGCCGAGTGGAAGCCGTAGTTCCACTTCACCACCGCGCCTTCCATGTCCCCGATCACCCGGCGCGCCTCCTCGACCGTCGCGTCGTCACCGGAGATCATCACCACGGGGACCCCGAAGTCCCCGGCGATGGCGGCGTTGATGCTCGCCTCCATCATCTCGACTCCGTTGATCCGCACCGCCGTCAGACTCGCGCTCGAGATCGTATGGGCGCGGACGCCCTCGGGGTTCGTGGTGCTGGCGTGGTAGCCGATGAAGATCACCGCGTCGAAGGTCTCGTCGATGCCTTCCATCATCATCAGCGGTCTCGGCCACGAGCGGACGAGCTGGATGTCCTGCGGAAGCTCCTCGAGGAGGAGGTTCTCCCCGTTGCCGTGCGAGTCGGAGACCAGAATCTCCGTGGCGCCCATCTCGCGGGCAGCCGCGCTGGCGGCGTTGACCTCGTTCGTCATGAACTGCCGGAACCGCCCGTACTCGAAGCCGCCGGGCCCGAGCTGGTCTCCGGTCACGACGCCGACCACGCCCTCGAGGTCGGCGGAGATGTACACCTTCAGCCCCTCCTGGGCCGCGGCTGCGCCGGGCGCGACCGCGCCGGGCATGGCGAGCGCGAAGACCGCTGCGACCGGAACGAGGGCGGCGCGGGTGAGGCGGCGTGTGCGGGATCCGGCTGTGCGCGTCATGGGGTTCTCCTGTGCTCAGATTCGGGCGGCCCGAAGCGCCTCGGCGCATTCGTGGACGATGTCACCGGCCGGGCGGACCTCGTCGATCGAGGCGACCGAGCGTCCCGCCTGCCAGTATTCGGTGGCGCCCGCCTCGTCGAGCGCCGTGCGCTTCAGGGTCCACGCGGAGCGAAGCGCGTACAGGCTGCGCATGAGATGCTTCGTCCGACGGCCGCGCAGCATCCGGCGCGCGATCGGGCCGGCGCGAAGGCCGAGTCGGCGCACGTACGGCGTGTCGATCACCGCGACGGGCACGCCCGTGAGGCGCTCGGTGAGGACGATGTCGTCCTCCTCCGCCTCGAGGATCGCGCGCTTGTAGGGCAGCGAGGCCCGGCACTCCTCCGTGGCGATGAAGCGGGTGCCCATCTGGACGCCGGCATACCCGAGCCCGATCGCGTCGACGAAGTCCCGGCTCGATCCGACTCCACCGGCGCAGACCACCGGCAGGCCGAGGCCGCCGACCTCGTCGAGCAGCGCCCGGGCGTCGAGCGGGCCCGCGTGCCCTCCCGCGCGGCAGGTCACCGCGATGACGCCCTGCACGCCCGACTCGAGTGCCTTTCCCGCCCACTTCCGCTCGGTGACGTCGTGATAGACCACTCCGCCGACCTGCTCCACCCGGTCGACGACCCAGCGCGGCTTGCCGAGCGAGGTGATGAAGAAGCGCACACCCTCCTCGAGCGCGATGTCGATCCACGCCACCATCCGCTTGCGATACGTCTCGGAGGACGCCTCGATCAGCGCGTTCATGCCGATCGGGCGGTCGGTGACCTCCCGGATCGCGCGCAGGCCTTCCCGGAAGTCGTATCCGAAGACGTAGGTGAGGGAGACGGGCTGCACGACCCCGAGCCCGCCGGCCGCCGACACCGCCGCCACCAGCTCCGGGTTCGAGCACGGGTACATCGGGCCGCACACGAGCGGGACGTCGACCCCGGCGTCCCGCGTGAGCGCGGTGGCGAGCGCGGGGTCGCTCACGCGGGGACCGGCGAAAGGAGCCAGAGCGCCTCGACGGTGGCCACCACCTCTCCGGAGTCGTCGGTGATCCGCGCCTCGACGGAATACTCCGTGCGTTCGGTCACGCGCGGAATCGCGCAGCGCGCCTCGGCGCGAAGCCGACCCCGCGCCTTCTTCACGTAGCGCACCTCGATGCCGGTCAGGATCCCGCGCACCTCGGGCCCCATCGCGCCGAGGAGCGCCAGGCCGGTGGACAGCTCGCCCACGTTGGCCAGCGCGATCGCATGGACCGAGCGAAGATGATTCCGTACCCGTCGGCGGTCTCGCATCGACACCACCACGTGTCCGGGCTCGAGCTGCTCGACCCGCGCGCCGATGCTCGCCGTGTACGGGACCATCGTCCCCAGGATCCGGCTGAAGAGCCAACGGCCGCCCGGGAGCGGGCTGAGTCGCTCCCAGAGAGATCGGAGCCGGGCGCCCGGCGATTCGCTGGATCGGGGCATGGGGTGGGGACGAGGGGTGCGGCGGCGATATCTTCGGGGGCCGGGCCCCCCGCGGCAACGCCGACCCGAACCGTGTCCATCCTCTTCTACTTCCGCGAGATCATCGTCGCCCTGGTCTGGGTGCTGGCGAACGTCGTGTACCTGGACCTCAAGCGGAAAGGGATCCGGGGCTTCACGCGCTTCGCCGCCTTCTGGGTGGGCCAGCCGACGACGTGGGTCACCTTCTTCGCGGTCCGCGACGGCCAGCAGCCCACCTTCCACGCGCCCGAGGAGGACGACGAGGGCGGTCTCCTCCTCGACGACATCCGCCGCGACCGCGCCCTCCGGGAGGGGGCCGGGGCCGCTCCGGAGCGGGTGGAAGCCGGCAGCCCCGCCGATGGTGGCGGCCGGACCGCCCCGGACGGGCCCCGCTCCGGAGTCGAGCCGTGAGCGAACCGTTGGAGGCGGTCGCCGAGCCGAGTCCGGCGCCGCCGGGGCCGGTCCGGCTCCCGGCGTACCGGCCCGGCCGTGAAGACCTTCGAGTCCTGCTGCGGCTCGCGACCCCGGTGGCGGTCGTGCAGATCGGCCTCATGGCCATGGGGGCGATCGACACGGTCATGGTGGGGCGCGTCTCGGCCACGGACCTCGCCGCGGTGGCGATCGGCAACCTCTACTTCTTCGGTATCGCGGTCTTCGGCATGGGCGTGCTCTACGCGCTCGACCCCGTGATCGCCCAGGCCGTCGGCGCGGGGGACCGGGTCGGGATCGCCCGGGGGGTGCAGCGGGGCGGGGTCATCGCGACGCTGCTCTCCGCGGCGGCGATGCTCCTCCTCCTGCCCGCGGGTCCCTTCCTGACGCTCGCGCGACAGCCGGTCGAGGTGGTGCCGATCGCGCACGAGTACGCGCACGGGCTCATCCTCGGGATGCTCCCGTTCTACGCCTTCGTCGTCCTCCGTCAGAGCCTCCAGGCGATGGGTCGCGTGCGCCCGATCGTCATCACCGTGCTGGTGGCGAACCTGGTGAACGTCGGGCTCAACTGGGTGCTCATCTTCGGAAACCTCGGCGCGCCCGCCATGGGCGCGGTCGGCTCGGCGTGGGGATCGAGCCTGAGCCGCTGGTTCATGCTCTTCCTCCTGGTGGCGGCCGCCTGGGGCGAGCTCCGCACGAGCCTCGTTCCGCTGCCGCCCGGCGCGCTGGCATGCGGGCCCCGCGAGCGGTTCCTCTCGGGCGCCGTCGCCAGCGCCACCCATCAGTGGCTCGAGTTCGGCGGCTGCGCCCCCGCCGGCCTCCTGATGGGGCTGCTGGGCACGATCGCCGTGGCCAGCCATCAGGTGGCGCTTCAGCTGGCGGCCCTGACCTTCATGATCCCGGTCGGGGTCGCGCAGGCGACCGGCGTGGTCGTCGGACAGGCGGTCGGGCGGGAGGATCCGGCGGGGGCGCGCCGCGCGGTCGGCGCCGGGATCGCCTCGGCTTCGGCCTTCATGATGTTCACCGCCGTCCTCTTCCTCACGGTGCCGGACCCGCTGGCGCGCATCTTCAGCAACGACGCCACGGTGGTGGCCGCGGCGGCGGCGCTCCTTCCGATCGCGGGGGTCTTCCAGGTCTTCGACGGTCTCCAGGTGGCCGCGGCGGGCGCGCTGCGGGGCATCGGCGACACGCGCGTCCCGATGCTGCTCAACCTCCTCGGCTTCTGGGGCGTCGGGCTGCCCACCTGCGCCCTGCTCGGCTTCCGAACCGACCTGGGCCCGCTCGGCGTCTGGTGGGGGCTGGCCCTCGGCATCGGCGTGGTCGCCGTGATGCTCGTCGCGCGCATTCGACGGCGCTTCGGTCGGGAGCTCCGCCGCCTCGTGATCGAGGACGACCTCGTCTAGCTTCCCGAGCCATGTCGTTCACCTTCCATCCGCTCGCCATCCGGGACGTGGTTCTGATCCGCCCGGAGCGGCACCTCGACGACCGGGGCTTCTTCAAGGAGGTCTACCGCGAGGACCTCTTCCGCGAGGCCGGCATCGACGCCCCGTTCGTCCAGGACAACCTCACCCGCTCGGTCCGCGGAGCCCTGCGCGGACTCCACTACCAGCTCCCGCCCGCGGCCCAGGGGAAGCTCATCGGGGTGGTGCGGGGGAAGATCTGGGACGTCGCGGTCGACCTGCGGCGGGGCGGGCCCACCTTCGGGCGCTGGGTCGCCCGCACGCTCGACGTGGACGCGGGAGATCTGCTCTGGATCCCGCCGGGCTTCGCGCACGGCTACTGCACGCTCTCGGACACCGCGGACGTCCTGTACAAGGTGACCCGGCCGTACGCGCCGGAGCTGAGCCGTGGGCTCCGCTGGGACGACCCGACGCTCGGGATCCAGTGGCCGGTCGACGATCCGATCCTCTCCGCCGCCGACCGCCGGCAGCCGAGCTGGGAGCGCTGCGAGAACCCCTTCCGGATCGGCGACGGGTGAGGGAGCATCACCTCGAGGTCGCGCGCACCGCCCGCTACTGGACGGCGGGCCCGAGCGAGCGTCCGCGGGAGCTCTGGTTCGTCCTGCACGGCTACCGCCAGCTCGCGCGGCGCTTCCTGAAACGCTTCGAGCCCGTCGACGACGGCCGGCGCCTGCTCGTGGCCCCGGAGGCGCTGTCACGCTTCTACGTCTCGTCCGGGCAGGGGCGCCACGGGGCGGCCTCGGTCGTCGGCGCCACCTGGATGACCCGGGAAGACCGCGAGCACGAGATCGACGACTACGTGCGCTACCTCGACCGGCTCGCGGCGCATTTGCGGTCGGGGCTCGCCACGGAGCCGGATCGCGTCGTCGTCCTCGGCTTCTCCCAGGGGGTCGCGACCGCCACCCGCTGGGTCGTGCACGGCTCGATGCGCCCGGACCGGCTCCTCCTCTGGGGAGACTTCACCCCCCCGGACCTGGAGCTCGAGCGGGCGCGGGAGGCGCTCGCCGGGGTGGATGTGGTCCTTGTGCGCGGAAGCGAGGATCCGGCCCTTTCGCCCCGGCTCGCGGAGGAGGAGGAGGCCCGGCTCACGG
Source organism: uncultured Gemmatimonadales bacterium (assembly GCA_937982605.1). GTDB lineage: Bacteria > Gemmatimonadota > Gemmatimonadetes > Longimicrobiales > Gaopeijiaceae > UBA2589. Next base: position 7,056 of record CALJLC010000104.1, read on the forward strand.
GGGCGGGCATCCGACCGCGGCTCGTCCGCTACGACGGCGGCCACGACATCGACGCGGAGACGCTGAGGGCGCTCGCGCAGGGGTGATCTCGAGGCTCCGGGATCAGAAGTCGCCGACCAGCGCGATCTCCGCCACGAGCTCGTGGCCGGTCTCCCGGGCCACCGTCTCCTGCGCCAGGTCGATGAGCCAGCGCACCTCGGCCGCCGTGGCGCCGCCGAAGTTCACGATGATGTTGGCGTGCTTGTGGAAGATCCCCGCCGCGCCGTGCACCCGGCCCTTGAGGCCGCACTCGTCGATGAGCCGGCCGGCGCCGATGCCGTCGATCTTCTGGAAGATCGAGCCGGCGCAGGGGTAGAGCCACAGGTCGGGGTGCCGCTCGTCGCGCCACTCCAGGTTCTCCCGCATGACCCGGCGGAGCTCCTCCACCGGCGTCGGGTCCAGTCGGAAGGTCGCGGAGAGGACGATGTCGTCCCGGTGGTGCAGGATGCTCTGGTCGTACCCGAAGTCGAAGTAGTCGACGTCGACCGTTCGATGCTCCCCCTCCTCGGTGAACAGCTCGGCCGACTCGAGCACCTCCTCGATGAAGACGGTCCGCGCGCGCTCGGGGGCCGGGGAGAGGAAGTGGAGGTTCTGCCAGAGCGCACCGCCCACCGTGCTCGGGATGCCCACGAAGTGGTGGAGCCCGCCCATCCCGCGGGCCACCGTGGCGTCGATGAGGTCGGGAAAGGTCTGGACGCCGGCGCCGGAGCGGACCCGCCGGTCGTCGAGGAAGTCGATGCCGCCGACCTCGCAATGCACCACCAGGCCACGGAATCCGCGATCCCCGACGAGGATGTTCGCGCCGCGCCCGAGGAGGAAATGGGGCACGCCCAGGTCTCGGGCGGTCGAGACGGCGGCGACGAGCTCGTCGGGCGTCCGGGCCCGGAAGAAAAGGTCGGCGGGGCCGCCGATCCGGAAGGTCGTGAGCGGCGCCAGGCGCACGTCCCGCTCGACGCGTCCCGGCCCCAGCGCGCCCTCCAGCTGCGCGAGGAGGTCGGGTTCGTGGGTCATGCCGGCGAAGATAGTCCTGCCCCGGGAGAGGTACTAGCTTGCCGGCCGCACGGCGAACCCGCTTCCCGGACCCGCACCGATGCCGCTCTCCCGATCCGTTTCCCTGTCCGTGGCTGCGCTCGCGCTCCTGGCCGGCTGCGGCGGCGCCCAGTCGACCGCGCCGATCACCTACGACATCTCGTTCGAGAATCGGGCGCACCACGAGGCGGAGATCACGGTGCGCTTCCCGAACCTCCCGGATCGGCCGCTCGAGCTCCGGATGAGCCGGACCTCGCCGGGTCGCTACGCGCTCCACGAGTTCGCCAAGAACGTCTACGACGTGCGCGTCACCGGCGCCGGCGGGCGGGCCGTGGAGGTGACGCGGCCCGACCCGCACCAGTGGGACGTCTCCGGCCACGGCGGGGAGGTCACCGTGACGTACACGCTCTACGCGGATCACGCCGACGGGACGTACACCGGGATCGACCGCTCGCACGCCCACCTGAACATGCCCGCCACCTTCCTGTGGGCGCGCGGCATGGACTCCCGCTCGATCGAGCTGCGGGTGCACGTGCCCGAGGGGAGCGGATGGCGGGTCGCGACGCAGTTGGCGCCGACCCGGGACGACTTCACCTTCTCGGCCCCGAACCTCTACTACTTCCTCGACTCGCCCACGGAGGTCTCCGACTTCTGGCTGCGGTCCTGGGACGTCGACGGTCAGACGATCCGCGTCGCGCTGCACCACACCGGCACCGAGGCCGAGGCCGAGCGCTACGCGGACGCCACCGCGGCGATCGTCGAGGCCGCCCGGGACCTGTACGGCACGCTGCCCACCTTCGACTTCGGCACGTACACCTTCCTCGCCTGCTACCTGCCCTGGGCGGACGGCGACGGGATGGAGCACCGAAACTCGACGATCCTGACCAGCACGGCGTCGCTGGAGACGAGCATGACCGGACTGCTCGGCACCGTGGCGCACGAGTTCTTCCACGCGTGGAGCGTGGAGCGGATCCGGCCGGCCTCCCTCGAGCCCTTCGACTTCGAGCGCGCGAACATGTCGGGCGAGCTGTGGTTCGCCGAAGGCTTCACGAGCTACTTCGACGACCTCCTCCTGTGGAGGGCGGATCTCATCGGAGACGAGGCGTTCGCCCAGCGGATGGGGGGCATCGCCAACGCCGTCACGAACGCACGCGGGAGAGCCTACTTCTCGCCGATCGAGATGAGCATGCAGGCGCCCTTCGTCGACGCGGCCACGTCGGTCGATCCGAACAACCGGCAGAACACCTTCCTCTCGTACTACACCTGGGGGTCGGGCATCGGGATGGCGCTCGATCTCGAGCTCCGCACCCGCTTCGGCGGCGTGACGGCGGATCACCTCATGCGCGAGATGTGGGTGGCCCACGGCGTGCGGGAGGTGCCGTACACCGTGGCGGACATCGAAGCCGCGCTGGCGCGCGTGAGCGGGGACGCCGCGTTTGCCGCGGACTTCTTCGATCGGTACGTGCGCGGGCGGGACGCTCCCGACTTCCCGTCGCTCCTGGCGGCGGCGGGCATCGAGGTCGGCCCCGCGCGCCCGGACGCCGCCTGGCTCGGCCCGATCCAGATGCGCTTCGGCGACGGCGCGCCGGTGGTGCAGGCGACGCCGCTCGAGGACACGCCGCTCTACGACGCCGGAATCGGCCGGGGAGACCGGATCACGTCGGTGAACGGCACGCCCGTGACCGACCGCGCCGCGCTCGACGCCCTGATCGCCGGACTGTCCCCGGGCGATCCGGTCACGCTCGCTTTCGAAGGGCGTGGGGCTTCGCTCACGGCCACCGTCGCCGCCGCGGCCGACCCCACGCTCTCCGGACGCTGGACGCCGGCCGGGATGGCGACACCCGCCCAGGTGGCGTTCCGGGAGGCATGGAAGCACGCCCCGTCGCGCTGACGGACGCACCCTTCCGATCACTGTCCGGAAATGGGACGAGCCGTCCCGCGGCCGAGGATTCCCTCACTTCATGTGTTACATGATAGGGACTCCCTAAAGGGCATGGCTCCATTGTTTTAAGGCGACCCGAAACTTCTGGCACGCCTCTTCCGAAAGGAGAGGGCACACAGATCGATTCGGAGCTCGGCCGGAGGGTGAGGGGACGTGTGGTGGACGGGTCGGTGATCAGCCCGCCGGCTCCGGTCGGGCCATTCGGTCTGGGAGCGGGGGATGCGGGGGCATTCGCGCTCCGCGGGACGTGAGGAGGGGACGGGTGAGATGAAACGGACGAACGGTGACCGAGAGCTGATGAACAGGTGGAAGAGGACGGCGGATCGCATCGCGCTCCGCGCGCTCGGCGTGGGGCTGCTGCTCCTCGCCGTTTCGGCGACGTCGGTGATGGGACAGGAGGCTCCGGCCGAGCTGACGCTCGAGGAGGCGATCGCGCTCGCGCGCAACAACAATCCGACCTTCCTGAGCACGGCCAACGACCAGGCGGCCGCCAGCTGGCAGGTACGGGAGGCGTGGGGCCAGTTCGTGCCCAGCGTCACGACGAGCCTGAGCGGACAGTGGCAGGACGCCGGGTCGCAGCGGTTCGGGACGATCGTCTTCGAGGGCCAGAGCACCGACTGGGCCTTCTCGAGCTACAACGTCGGCTTCGGGATGACGATCGACGGCAATACGATCTTCGGCATCAAGAACGCGCACGCCAACTCCGCGGCGACCGCGGCGCGGATCGACTCCGAGGAGTTCAACCTCGGGTCGCTCGTCGGCCTGCAGTACATGACGGTGCTCCGGGCCCAGGACCAGGTCGACGTGGCGCAGCGCCAGCTCGACCGGGCCAATCAGAATCTCCAGATCGTCAGCCAGCGCGTGCAGTCGGGCGCAGTGGCCGGAACCGACGGCAAGCAGGCGGAGGTCGACCTCGGCCGCGCGGACGTCGGTCTCATCCAGGCGCAGCGTGATCTCCGCCAGGCCCGCCTCGTCCTGGCCGAGCAGCTCGGTGTCGAGCTCGGGCCCGACGTCCGGCTCTCCAGCGAGTTCACCGTGTTCCAGCCGGAGTACGAGCTCGAGGAGCTGATGTCCTGGTCGATGGAGCGGCATCCTTCGCTGCGGTCCTTCCGCGCTCAGGAGAGCGCCACCCGGGCCGCCGCGCGCCAGGCATCGACCAGTCAGTACCTGCCCTCGATCCGCCTCTTCGCCAACATCCAGGGGCAGGCCCAGCAGGCCCTCAACGACGACTACGTCACGAGCCAGCTCGAGCGCTCCGCCACCTCGCAGGCCAACAACTGCGCGTTCATGAACGCGCTCAACAACGGCATTTCAGGCGGGCTCCCCGGGTACACGAACCAGGACTGCACCCAGTTCGCGGTCACCCCGGAGATGCAGCAGGAGGCGTTGGCCTCGAACCGGGCCTTCCCGTTCGACTTCGAGTCGATCCCGATGCGGGCCGGCGTGACCGTTTCGCTTCCCATCTTCACCGGCTTCACGCGGGAGCGGCAGATCTCCCAGGCCAACAACCTGGCCGAGGACGCGGAGCACGCTCGCCGGGCCGAGGAGCTGCGGCTCCGGACGATGGTGACGAACGCATACGACAATCTCGTGTCCGCCCATCGGGTGGTCGCGGCGGAAGAGCGCAACCGGACGCTCGCGGAGGAGCAGCTCCTCCTGCAGCAGCGCCGCTACGCCCTGGGTGCCGCCAGCCTGCTGGAGCTGATGGACGCGCAGACGACGATGACCACGGCGGACCAGAGCTACCTCAACGCCGTGTACGAATTCCACTACAGCTTGATCGTGCTGGAGGCGGCCGTCGGCCGACCGCTCCGCGACCAGACGCAATAAAGGGGACGAGGGGAGACCGTGGATATCATTCGCGACACCAAGCCGCAGAAGAAGAAGAAGAAGCTCGTCTGGAGCATCGCGGCCGTCGGGCTGCTGGCCCTCACGATCTTCGTGCCGCGCCTGCTCCCGACCGCGGCGCCGACCGTGGACGGAGCCACCGTCTGGCGCGACACCGTGGAGCACGGGACGCTGATCCGGCAGGTTCGGGGCCCCGGCACGCTCGTGCCGGAGCAGATGCGCTGGATCACGGCGGTCACCGCCGGGCGCATCGAGCAGATCCTTTCGCTGCCGGGGACGGAGGTCGAGGCGGGGGCGCTCATCATGCGGATGAGCAACCCGGACGTCGACATGCAGCTCCTGCAGGCGCAGCAGCAGCTGTCCCAGGCGCGGGCCGCGCTCGCGCAGCTCCGCACGACGCTCCAGACCCAGGAGCTCACGCAGCGGGGCACGGTGGCCACCGTGCGCACGCAGTACCTCGACGCCCGTCGCAACTACGAGACGAACCAGCGGCTTTTCGACGAAAACCCGGACCTGGTGGCCCGGGCCGAGCTCGACCGTACGAAGGAGCTCATGGAGGAGCTGGATCTGCGGCTCCAGACCGAGCAGGACCGCCTCGACGTGATGGTGCAGACGGCGCCCGACCAGATCGCGGCGCAGGAGGAGCAGATCGACCGGCTCGAGGAGCTCGTCGAGTTCAACCGTGACCGGCTCCAGTCGATGCAGGTGACGGTTTCGACGGGCGGCGTGCTCGCGCCGCTCGAGATCCCGCTCCAGGAAGGGCAGTGGGTCCAGTCCGGGCAGCAGCTCTCCCGCGTCGTCGTGCCGGGTCGCCTCAAGGCGGAGATCCGCATCACGCAGACGCAGGCGCAGGACATCGTGATCGGTCAGCGGGCCATGATCGACACCCGCACCGACACCATCGAGGGCACAGTCACGCGCATCGATCCGGCCGTGCGAAACGGCACGGTCACGATCGACGTCTCGCTGCCCGAGAACCTGCCGCCCTCCGCGCGCCCGGATCTGAGCGTCGACGGCAACGTGATCATCGACCGCCTGGACGACGTGACCTTCGTAGGCCGGCCGACGTTCGGTCAGCCGAACCAGCGGGTCAGCATCTTCAAGCTGACGCCCGAGGGCGACTACGCCGACCGCGTCACCGTGCAGCTCGGCGCGAGCTCGGTGAACGACATCCAGGTGCTCGACGGGCTGGTGGAGGGAGACATCGTGATCCTGTCGGACATGTCCCGCTGGGACGGCTTCGACCGGGTCAAGATCAGGAACTGACGAGACGTAGCGGACCCCGGGGCACTCCCGGGCACGGGGACTTCATCGGCGCCGGCGAACCGGCGACATCAACGGAGGAAGGGACATGGCGGGAGAGCATCCGCTGATTCACCTGGAGGGCCTGAGCAAGGTCTTCTACACGGAGGAAGTGGAGACGC